>NZ_JARAYQ010000038.1:0-42218 GCF_033794505.1 Streptomyces sp. MB09-01
CTGCCGCGCCGGCCACGGCCCGCCCGCCCCCCGCCGCCGGGACGGCCGGACCCTCGGCGGTCCCGGCGGCGGGGGGCGGGCGGGCCGTGGCCGGCGCGGCAGCCGACGTAACCGGGGGCGCGCCTAGATCTTCCACGACGTGGGAATCCTGGACCAGCCGGGCCCCCCGGCCGATCGGAAGGAATCAGGCATGCGCTACGCAGTCCTCGGCACCGGGATCGTCGGCCGCACGCTGGCCGCCCGGCTCGCCTCCCTGGGCCACGAGGTGGTCATCGGTACCCGGGACCCCGGGGCGACCGCCGGGCGCGCCGCGCCGCGTGGCAGGCGGGGCAGCCCGGGGTGCGGCTCGCCGGCTTCGCGGAGGCCGCGCGCGACGGCGACACCCTGGTCAACGCCACCGGCGGGCAGGTCAGCATCGCCGCGCTGACGGCTGCGGACGCCGCGCACCTGGACGGCAAGATCCTCATCGACGTCGCGAATCCGCTGGACTTCTCGCGGGGCTTCCCGCCGCGCCTGGACCCGGTGGACACCGACAGCCTGGGCGAGCTGATCCAGCGCACCTTCCCGGGGCTGCGGGTGGTCAAGACGCTCAACACGATGAACTGCCTGGTCATGGTCGATCCGGGCCGGGTCGCCGGCGAGCACCGCGTCTTCCTCTCGGGCGAGGACGCGGACGCGAAGAAGGCCGTACGGGAGCTGCTCCACTCCTTCGGCTGGCCGGAGCGGAGCATCCGCGACCTCGGGGGCATCGAGACCGCCCGGGGCGCCGAGATGCTGCTCCCCGTATGGCTCCGGCTGATGGGATCCCTCGGGCACACGGACTTCAACTTCCACATCCAGGGGGCGTCTTCCGGCTGAGGGGTCCGGGCGGTCAGGCCGGGCCGGTCAGCCGGCCGCCAGGCCCGGACCCCGTCGGGCCCGGACCCCGTCAGGCCGGGCCGCAGGGCGGAGCGCAGTCCGGACCGCAGTCCGGATCGTCAGGCCCCGCACGGACGGGGGCGCTTGGGTTGCCGCGCCCCCGGGCCGCGCCGAGGGTGGGCCTGACGGAAGGAGCCACGCATGAGAGTCATGCTCAGGGCGCACTTTGACACGGCCGCCAGCAACGAGGGCATCAAGACCGGCTCGCTGCCCCAGGCGGTGAAGAAGCTGATGGACAAGGTGAAGCCGGAGGCGGCCTACTTCGGTCTGCACGAGGGCGTCCGCTCCTGCTGGATCGTTTTCGACCTGCAGGACAGCTCGCACATGCCGGCGCTGATGGAGGACATGTTGCTGCAGTTCAACGCCGAGCTCGAGGTCGGCCCCGTCATGAACGCCGAGGACCTGGCGAAGGGCTTGGCGGCGATGGAGTCCTCCCCGTCCTGACGGCCGGCGACCTCGCGCCCTGGTGGGGGGCGGGCTCCTGGTGCGGTCCGAGGGCCGGGCGGCCTCCGGCGTCCTGGCGGGGTCCGGGATCCTGGCGAGGTTCGGGGTCCTGGTGGGGCGGGAGGCCCGTACCGGTCCTTCCCGCCGACGACAGGGCCAGTACGGCGGAGGCGGCGGCCGCGGCGCAGGCGACTGCGAAGGCCGCCCGATGGCCGTGGGCGCTCGCCAGCAGCCCCGAAACGGCCGCGGCCAGCGCCTGCCCGAGGATCAGTCCGCTGCCGACCACGGTCATGGCCTCGCCCATCCGCTCCGCCGGGCCGGCCCGTTCCACCAGGCCGAACAGCGCGATCAGGTGGGGCGCCACGGCCAGTCCGATGCCCGCGACGGCGAAGGCGGCTCCCCACAGTCCGGACACCGCCAGCAGGGGCAGGGTGAGCACGGCCTGGACGGCGATCGTCCACCGCAGCCGTACGGTCAGGTCCGCCGATCCGGGCCGGGAGACCGTGACGAAGCCGGCGAGGGAGCTGGTCACGGCCATGGCGGCCCACACCAGGCCGGCCGCGCCCGCCTCGCCGAGTGATGCGGCGAGTGCGTTGACGCCGGTGTTCGCCCCGCTCCAAGCGGCCCCCTGCAGCACCGCCAGCGCGAACAGCAGGCCCAGCCCGGGCGACCACAGCCCTACGCCGGCCCGCGCGCCGGGGGTGGCGGCGGCCGGGGCCGGAGCCGCGACCGCCGGGCCCGGAGCGGTCGGATGCACTGCGAACAGCGTGCCGAACACCAACATCAGCGCGGCGGCGATGACGAGCGCCGAGGCGGGGTGCACGGTGACGGCCAGGATCCCGGCCAGTGCGGGGCCGACCATGAATCCGACCTCGTCCAGGGTGGTGTCGAAGGACAGGGCGGACCCGAGCAGCTTCTTGTCCCCGCCGGCCAGCCGTGCCCAACGGGCCCTGGCCAGTGGGCCGATCTGGGGCACGGTCAGCCCGGCGGCGACGGCCAGCGCCATCCGGGCGGCCGGCGGCAGCCCGCCGAGGACGGCTGCGACGAGGGCGAGGAGGACGGCGGAGTTCGCGGCGCAGGCGACGAGCAGGACGGGGCGGTGGCCGCGCCGGTCGGCGAGCCGGCCGATGAGGGGGCCGCCGAGGGCCTGGCCGAACCAGAGGGCCGCGGCGACGGCGCCGGCGTCGCCGATGCCGTCGCGGGCGTTGATGAGCAGGAGCGTCCCGACGGGGCAGAGCGCGGCGGGGAGCCGGGCGAGGAACGCGTAGAGGGGGAGGGCGGTACCGCCGAGGGCGAACACCCGGCGGAAGCCGCCGGCCGCGGCCGCGGGTGGTGCGGGCGCGGGCGCGGGTGTGGGGACGGGCGTGGGGTGGGGCTGGGACACGGACAACCTCCGACCGCACGCCGACCCTCCCGTTTCTCCGGCGCGCGCTGTTGCCCGTTGGGCGGGACCGTAGTGCCGGAACGCCGCCTTCGGAAGCCCCCGGGACGCGGCGGTGGGTCAGTCGGTCGCAGGGCGTGTCCGGTTCCCGGCCGTCAGCCGGCTTCCCCCGAGGTGAGCCGTTTGGCCTGGGCGCGGCCGACCTCGGCGGCGCGGTGGAGGTAGTCGGCGATCACGGTGAGCTCGGCGTCGGAGTAGCTCTCCAGTACGGCGCCGAAGGCGCGGCCGGGGGTGTCCCATGCCGCGCCGATCCGCTCGCGAGCCTCGGGGGAGAGGGAGACGAGGGAGCGGCGGCGGTCGTTCGGGTCGGCGTGCCGCTGGACGATGCCGGCCTTGACCATCCGGTCGACGAGGCGGGTGGCGGAACCGGAGGTCAGTCCGGTGAGGCGGGCGATGTCGCCGGTGCTGACGGGTTCGGGCTCCATGTCGAGGAGGGCGACGCACTGCATGTCGGTGGGGTGGAGTCCGACGTGGTCGGCCATCGCCTGGTTGAAGAGGGAGTAGTCGGCGTAGTGCCGCTGGCTCTCGGTGACGATGCGCGCGAGCAGCTCGGCTCGGCTCCATTCCGCACCACCCGTACGAGTGGGATCGGTTGACATCGGCTCCTCCATGCTTCAGATTTATCTGTGTGACGCAGAGAATGTGTCGCACAGAATCTGTGCCACGTATGGATTCTATCCCCAACTCCAGATGAGGAACCAGTCATGTCGATTCTCGTCACCGGCGGCCGCGGTGCGGTCGCCCGCGGCCTCTGCGCCCTCCTCGACGCCCGCGGCGTTCCGTACCGCCTCGGGTCGCGTGAGCGGGGCACTCCCGGCGCGGTCCACTGCGACCTCACCGATCCGACGACCTTCCCCGGCGCCCTCGCCGGTGTCCGCTCCGTCTTCCTCTACGCCGAGGCGGCCGGCATCGACGCCTTCGTCAAGGAGGCCATTGCCGCCGGGGTCGAGCACGTGGTGCTCCTGTCCTCCTCCTCGGTGCTCGCCCCGGACGCCGCCGGCAGCCCGCTGTCCGCGTCCCACCTCGCCGTCGAGCAGGCCCTGTCGGCCTCCCCGCTGCGCACCACCCTGCTGCGGCCGGGCTCCTTCGCGAGCAACGCCCAGGGCTGGGCCTGGTCCGTGAAGTCGGGCCGCCCGGTTCACCTGCCCTACCCCGGCGCCTACTGCGACCCCGTCCACGAGGCCGACCTGGCCGAGGCGGCCTTCGCCGTCCTCACCGACTCCGCCCTCGCCGGCCGCGCCTACACCCTGACCGGCCCGCAGTCGCTGACCTTCGCGACCCAGCTCGCGATACTCGGCAACGTGCTCGGCCGCTCCATACCCTTCGAGGCAGTCTCCGCCGAGCAGTGGAAGTCCGAGGTCGACGGCTACATACCCGGCCCCTACGCCGATGCCCTGCTCGACTTCTGGGCCGCCTCGGACGGTCTCCCGGTCGAGATCACCGACGCCGTCGAGCGCCTCACCGGGCATCCGGCCCGCACGTTCGAGACCTGGGTGAAGGACCACGCCGACGCCTTCGCGGCCTGAGTGCGGCGGCGCACGGCCTCAGGTGAGGGAGTCGATCCAGCGCTCCAGGCGTCGGGCCTCGGTGGTCATGAGCTCCGGGTCGCGGAAGGTGTTGGTGAGCAGCGAGATGCCCTGGTAGGCGGCGATCAGGGCGACCGCGAGCTCGCGCGCGTCGGCGCGGCCCATCTCCCGGAACTGGTGCTCGGCCCAGGTGAGCAGGGTCTGCATGACTGCGGCGATCGACTGGTCCAGTCCGTCGGCGCGCTTGTCGAGTTCCGAGGCGAGGGTGCCGGTGGGGCAGCCGTACCGGGCGGTGAGCTCGCGCTGTTCGACCCAGCCGTTCAGCAGGGCCTTCAGGCGGTCTTGGGGGGTGGGGAGTTCGTCGAGGGTGCCGAGCAGGCCCCCCAGGGTCTGCGCGTGTGCGTCGATCGCGGCCTCGACGAGCTGGTCCTTGGTCTTGAAGTAGTAGTAGACGTTCCCCACCGGGACCTCCGCCGCCTGGGCGATGTCCGCGAGCGTGGTCTGGGCGATGCCCTGTGTGTGAAGCACCTGGGCCGCGGCGGCCGCCAAGCGCTCCCGCTTGCCGGACGTACGCCGGGACTTCTTTGAGTCAGTCACCTGACTGACTGTAGACGAGTGATCGGAGGGGAGCTATGGTCGAGTTAAGTCAGTCAACTAACTTACTCGCAGGGGGCTCGTCGTGATCGTGGTAACAGGTGCGACCGGGAACGTGGGACGCGAACTGGTGCGGATTCTGGCCGAGGGCGGTGAGCAGGTGACCGCAGTCTCCCGGCGGTCGGCGCACATGCCCGACGGGGTCCGCCACCACCAGGGCGACCTCGCGGAGCCGGAGAGCCTGCGCCCCGCGCTGGAAGGGGCCGAGGCGCTGTTCCTGCTCGTCGCCGGCGAGGACCCGCAGGGCATCCTCGAACGGGCCGATGCCGCCGGGGTGCGCCGGGTCGTCCTGCTCTCGTCCCAGGGCGTCGGGACACGCCCGGAGGTCTACCGCCATCCCGCACGGTTCGAGGAGGCCGTCCGCGGGGCCGGCCTGGAGTGGACGGTCCTGCGTTCCGGCGGGCTGAACTCCAACGCCTACGCCTGGGCCGAGACGATCCGGACGCGGCGCACCGCCGCCGCGCCGTTCGGCGACATCGGGCTCCCGACCGTCGACCCGGCGGATGTCGCCGAGGTCGCGGCCGCGGTCCTGCGCGACCCCGGCCACACGGGCCGGACCTACGAGCTCAACGGGCCCGCCCTGGTCACCCCGAGGGACCGGGTCGAGGCGATATCCGCGGCCCTGGGCGAGCCCGTCCGGTTCGTCGAACAGACCCGGGAGGAGGCCCGCGCCCAGATGCTGACCTTCATGCCGGAGCCGGTCGTGGAGGGCACCCTGGGGATCCTCGGCGAACCGCTGCCCGCCGAGCTGATACCGAGCCCCGCCGTGGAGCAGATCCTGGGCCGCGCACCCCGCCCGTTCGCCGACTGGGCCGCCCGCTCCGTCCCGGCCTTCCGCTGACCGCCGCACGCCCCGCCGGGCCGGACTACTGCACGCTGAACCGGTGTGGATGGGACAGGTCTTGGGGGCAGGTGAAGATGTTGAGCTTGCCGTGGTTGCCGACGACCACTCCGGTCGGAGTGCGGGTGCGGTCGTCCGGCTGCTCCTCCAGCGGGATCCAGCTCGTACCGTCCGCCTGCCACTCGTGCGTTGCGATCGTCAGGAGCAGGTCCATCGCCGAGCCGCAGGTGCGGCAGTCCATCGACCCGGGGCCGGTGAGGTTCCACGCGGCGTGGCCGCCGGCCTTCCAGCCCGGGGCGATGGAGAGGTCGCACTGATAGCTCGGCACGGGGCCGCCGTCACCCTCGCCGTCCGCTTCGCTCCCGTCGGCCTCGTACGCGGCCTCCTCCTGGGCGTCCTCCCACTCCTCGACACGTGCGCCGAGGGCTCCGGTGAGCAGCTCGATGTACGGGTACTCGGTGACCTGCTCCGGGTGCAGGACGCAGGGGCTCGGCACGTAGCCGTCGAAGCCGACCGGACCGGGGGCCGGCGGCTCGTCCAGGATCTGGCGCACCTCTGCGGCGCGGCGCCAGTGCAGGTGCACGTACATGCCCGCCCCTGTGGGCCCGTGCGCGTCGAAGGGGCACCAGAACAGCTGGAGCAGGTCGCCGCCGTCGGGACCGGCGGGCAGGTCCGGCACGTCCCGGCCGTAGAGCTGGGCCACGGCCAGCAGCGGCCGGGGGCCGCCCGCCGCCGCGCCGCGCCCGTGCGGGGCCTCGCACACCGGCCACGGCTCGTCGGCCGGCCACAGCATCGGCCCGCCGATGTGGCTGTCGTGCACTCCGGTCGCCCCGGCGCGCGGGTGCAACCGGGTCGCCGTACGGCGGTGGGGTGCCAGTTCGGGGAAGAGGGACTCCACGTCCAGGGGGCGTGGCGGCGTGGTGAGGCGCATGGGGCCGAATCTACAAGCCCGCGGGCATCACACCCTTGCGGGCCAGGCGGGCGTACCAGTGGGCGCTGGAGCGCGGGGTGCGGGTCTGGGTCTCGTAGTCGACGTGCACGATGCCGAAGCGCTTGCTGTAGCCGTAGGACCACTCGAAGTTGTCCAGCAGCGACCACAGGAAGTAGCCCTCGACGGGGGCGCCGTCCGCCAAGGCGCGGTGGACGGTGGCGAGATGGGCCTCCAGGTAGGCGATACGGAGCGGGTCGTGCAGGTCGGGGGCGTAGGCCGCGCCGTTCTCGGTGACCAGCAGCGGCAGGCCGGGCGCCTCCCGGGTGAAGCGCATCAGCAGGTCGTACAGGCCCGTCGGGTCGATCGACCAGCCCATGTCGGTCCGCTCGCCCGGGGGCTGGTGGAAGGCCACCGTGTCCGCCGCGGGCCACGGGGAGTGGGCCGTGCCGCCGTGGCCGTCGGCGCGCGGGCCGTCCTCGCCGGGGGCCGCCGACACCACCGCAGGCGTGTAGTAGTTCACGCCGAGGAAGTCCAGCGGCTGGTGGATGAGCGCCTCGTCGCCCGTGCGGACGAAGGACCAGTCGGTCAGCGCGGCCGTGTCCGCGAGCAGGTCCTGCGGGTAGGCACCGTGCAGCAGGGGACCGGTGAAGATCCGGTTGGCGAGCGCGTCGATACGGCGCGCGGCGTCCGCATCGGCCGCCGAGCCGGTCAGCGGCCGCACCGCGCTGGGGTTGAGCGCGATGCCGGCCCGGGACCGGGCGGGCAGGGCGGCGGCGGCCAGGCCGTGGGCCAGGTTCAGGTGGTGGGCGGCGCGCAGCGAGTCGGCGGGGGAGGTGCGGCCCGGGGCGTGCACCCCGGAGGCGTAGCCGAGGAAGGCGCTGCACCAGGGCTCGTTGAGCGTGGTCCAGAGCTCCACCCGGTCGGCCAGCACCTCCGCGACCTGGGCCGCGTACGAGGCGAAGGCGTAGGCCGTTTCCCGTTCGGGCCAGCCGCCGGCGGCCTCCAGCTCCTGCGGCAGGTCCCAGTGGTAGAGGGTCACGCAGGGCGTGATCCCGTGGGCGAGCAGCTCGTCCACGAGTACGTCGTAGAAGCCGATCCCGCCGGCGAGCACGCGCGGCCAGGACACCGAGAACCGGTACGCGCCGAGCCCCAGTTCGGCCATCAGCCGGACGTCCTCGCGCCACAGCCGGTGATGGTCGACCGCCACCTCGCCCGTGTGCCCGCCGTACACCTTCCCCGGCGTGTCGCAGAACGTGTCCCAGATCGAGGGCCCGCGCGAGGCGGCCGCGCCTTCGATCTGGAAGGCAGCCGTGGCCGTGCCCCAGAGGAACCCCTCGGGGAATCGCATGTCCGTCATCCCTTGACCGCTCCCTGCATGATGCCGCCGACGATCTGGCGGCCGAAGACGATGAACACCAGCAGCAGCGGGAGCGTGCCCAGCAGAGCGCCCGCCATGATCACCGACTGGTCCGGTATGTAGCCCCGGCCCAGCCCCGTCAGGGCCACCTGCACCGTCGGACTGCCGTTCTGGGTCAGCGCGACGATCGGCCAGAAGAAGTCGTTCCAGGCCATGACGAAGGTGAGCATCCCCAGCACCGCCATCGCCGGCCGTGCTGCCGGGAACACCACGTGCCACATGACCCGCAGGGAGCTCGCCCCGTCGGTGCGCGCCGCCTCCACCAGTTCGATCGGCAGCGCGTGCACCAGGTACTGGCGCATGAAGAACACCCCGAAGGCGCCCACCAGGGTCGGCAGGATCACCGCCTGGAGCCGGTCGGTCCACGACAGCCGCGCGACCAGCATGTAGAGCGGCACCACGCTCAGCTGCGGCGGGATCAGCATCGTCCCGATCACGAGCGACATCAGCAGCCGGCGGCCGCGGAAGCGGAGTTTGGCGAAGGCGAAGCCCGCCAGGGTGGAGAAGAGCACGGTGCCCGCGGTGACCGTGCCCGCCACGATCACGGTGTTCAGCAGGGCGGTGCCCATGTTGGCGTCGGTCCAGGCGATCTGGAGGTTGCGCCCCAGGTTCCCGCCGAACCAGAACGGCGGCGGGGTCTGGGCCAGACGCGTGCTGTTCCGGGAGGCCGCGATCGCCGTCCACACGAGCGGGAAGAGCGAGCCGGCCGTGAAGAGGCCGAGCACCAGGTACGTGAGCCGGCCCGCGCGCAGTGATCTCATCGGGAGTCCTTCCGTCCGCGCAGCAGCCGCGCCGCCCCCGCGATCAGCAGCAGGATCAGGAACATCGCCCACGCGATCGCCGAGGCCCGCCCGAGGTGCAGGTTCACCCAGCCCTGCTCGTACAGGTACAGCCCGAGCGTCTGGAACTGGTGGTCCGAGCCGCCCGTCGCGCCCGCCCCGCCGTTGAACAGCAGCGGCTCCCCGAACAGCTGGGTCGCCCCGATCGTCGACACGACACAGGTGAAGAGGATCGTCGGCCGCAGCGAGGGCACCGTGACGTGGCGGAACTGCTGCCAGCGCGAGGCCCCGTCCAGCGCGGCGGACTCGTAGAGTTCGCCCGGCACGGCCTGCATGGCGGCCAGGTAGATGAGCGCGTTGTAGCCGGTCCACCGCCAGATCACGATGGTGGAGACCGCCAACTGCGAGGCGAAGGTGCCGTTCTGCCAGTCGACCGCCCCGAAACCGACCGCCGAGAGCGCCCAGTTGATCATCCCGTAGTCCCGGCCGAAGAGCAGTACGAAGACGAGGGTGGCGGCCGCCACCGAGGTTGCGTACGGGGTCAGCAGCGCGACCCGGAAGAAGGCGGACCCGCGCAGCTTGTAGTTGAGCAGATGGGCCAGGCCGAGCGCGATCGCCAGCTGCGGGACCGTGGACAGCAGCCCGATGGTGAAGGTGTTGCGCAGCGCGTTCCAGAAGAACTCGTCGTCCCACAGCCGGGTGAAGTTCCTCAGCCCCACCCACGTCATGCTGTCGGGATCGGTCAGCTCCACCTGGTGCAGCGCCGCCCAGCCCGTGTAGAGCAGCGGGAACAGCCCGAAGGCGGCGAAGAAGAGGAAGAAGGGCGCCACGAAGGCGTACGGGCTGAAGCGCAGGTCCCAGCGGTAGCGGCGCGAGCGCCACACCTGGCCCGGCCGGCCCCGGCCGCCCCCCTCCGCCGCCGGCCGCTGCGGGCCGACGGCGGAAGGGGACAGGACAGCGGTCTCGTCCGTCACTTGCGCCTCACTGGTCCAGGGCGTTGTCGATCGCCTTCACGGCGGCCTCCCAGCCCTCCTGCGGCGACCGGCCCTTCTGGTCGACCTGGAGCATGCCGATGTCCGCCAGGTTCTGCGCGATCACCAGGTCCTTCGGGCCGACCACCGTCACCGGCACCCCTTCGGCCGCCCTCGCGAAGATCTCGCCGATCGGGGCGCCGCCGAAGTACGCGTGCTGCGCGCCCGACACCGCCGGCAGCTTGTACGCGGCGCTTGCGCTCGGGAAGCTGCCCCGCTTCTCGAAGAGCTTCGCCTGCTGCGCCGGCGCCGTCAGCCAGGCCGCCAGCTTCGCCGCCTCCTCGGCGTGCTTGCCCGCCTTCGGCACGACGAGGAAGGAGCCGCCCCAGTTGCTGGGCTTCGGCGCCTGCGCCACGTCCCACTTGTCCTTGCCCGCCGGGCCCGCCTTGTCCTGGATGTAGCCGAGCATCCAGGCCGGGCAGGAGACCGTCGCGAAGGAGCCGTTGGCGAAGCCCTGGTCCCAGCCGGGGGTGAACTGCTGGAGCTTGGCGCTCAGCCCGTCGGTGGCGAAGGAGGCCGCCAGGTCGAAGGCCCCGCGCACCGCCGGGTTGGTCTTGTAGACGACCTTGCCCTGCTCGTCGTAGAATCGCTGGGCGCTGCTGCCGGTCACCGCCGCCATCACACCCGACGCCGAGTCCACGAAGGCCTTCCCGTCGCCGGCCTTCGCCTTGTACGCCCGGCCCGCCTCCAGGTACTTGTTCCAGTCGCCCGCCCACAGCGCCCCGACCGCCGCCCGGTCGGTGGGCAGCCCGGCCGCTTCGAAGAGGTCCTTGCGGTAGCAGATGCCCTGCGGGCCTATGTCGGTGCCGAGGCCGACCGTGGCCCCGCCCTTCGCCGCGCTCGCCGTGCCCTGCGCCCACTTCCACGGCAGGTAGGCGGCCTTGTCGACGCCGGGAGCCTTGCCGAGGTCGACGAGCTTGTCGGCCTGGGTGGCGGTGATCTCGGCGATGTTGTTGACCTCGACGGCCTGGATGTCCGCGAGCCCGCTGCCGGTGCCCAGGTGGGTGAGGAGCTGGGGGTAGTAGTTCTCGTTGCGCTCGATGGAGGTCTGCTCGATCCGGATCCCGGGATTCTGCGCCATGTACTCGTCGTAGAGCCCGGCCTCCTTGAGGCCGAAGGCCCCGAAGACCCCGACGGTGAGGGTGGTCTTCCCCTTGCCGTCATCGGAGGAGCCGGCGTCCGGCTTCTCGGCCGGGTCCTGCGCGCATCCCGCGAGCAGCAGCGCGGCCGCTCCCACCGCGGTGACCACCGTGACGAGGTTTCTTCGCACTCGGGCTTGGGCTCGCATGTGCATCCTCCCTGAAGGACGGAACGTGCCGGGTGTTCTGTGACACAGTGTGGGAGCGCTCCCACAGTCGTCAAGGGGTAGATTCACAACGGGAGGAAGCCATGAACGGGCACGGGCGCAGCGGGGGACGGCCCACGCTGGAGGAGGTCGCGGCGCGCGCCAGGGTAGGGCGCGGCACGGTCTCCCGGGTGATCAACGGATCTCCCAAGGTCAGCGAGCATACCCGGGCCGCCGTCGAGGCGGCCGTGGCGGAGCTGGGGTACGTACCGAACCGTGCCGCGCGTGCGCTGGCCGCCAACCGCACCGACGCCATCGCCCTCGTGATCCCCGAGCCCGAGGCCCGCTTCTTCGCCGAGCCCTACTTCTCCGAAGTGGTCCGCGGGGTCGGCGCCGCCCTCGCCGAGACCGACGTCCAGCTCGTCCTCACCCTGGCGGGCAGCGACCGCGAGCGGCGCCGTCTCGCCCAGTACCTGTCAGGGCACCGCGTGGACGGCGTACTGCTCGTCTCCGTCCACGCCGGGGACCCGCTGCCGGAGCTGCTGGCCGAGCTCGGCATCCCGACGGTGATCAGCGGCCGCCGCTCCGCCGCCGAGACGCTCCCCTGCGTGGACTCCGACAACCTGGCGGGCGCGGCCGAGGCCGTACGCCACCTCCTCGCGCGGGGCCGCCGCACGGTCGCCACGATCACCGGTCCGCTGGACGTGTACGGGGCCCAGTGCCGCCTCGACGGCTACCGGCAGGCCCTGGCCGCCGCCGGACACCAGGTCGACGAGATGCTGATCTCGGTCGGCGACTTCACCGAGGACGGCGGCCGCCGGGCCATGCGCGAGCTGCTGGAACGCCGCCCGGACCTCGACGCGGTCTTCGCCGCCTCGGACGTCATGGCGGCGGGCGCCCTGCGGGAGCTGCGTGCGGCCGGCCGCCGGATACCGCAGGACGTGGCGCTGGTCGGCTTCGACGACTCGGTGGTGGCCCGGCACATGGATCCGCCGCTGACCAGCGTCCGGCAGCCGATCGAGGAGATGGGCCGCACCATGGCGCAGGTGCTGCTGGCGAGGATCGCCGGGGAGACGGACGAGGCGTCCGTCGTGCTGCCGAACCGGCTGGTGATCCGCGAATCCTCGTAGGAACGCAGAAGGCCCCGGTCGCTCTCGCGACCGGGGCCTTCCCGCAGGGTGAGTGACGGGACTTGAACCCGCGGCCACCTGGACCACAACCAGGTGCTCTACCAACTGAGCTACACCCACCATGTCCGGTCGGAAAACCGACCGGCCGAAGAAAAGGGTACAGGGTCCGGGAGGGTGCTCGCTCCACCCTTTCCCGCACCCCTCTCCGCGGGAGCCGCTACGCGCCCGGCGAGGCGTGCTTGGCGGCGATGCTCCGGGCCGTGTCCGAGTCGGGCCCGGGCTGCGGCACGAAAACCGCCTCCCGGTAGTAGCGCAGCTCGGTGATGGAGTCCTTGATGTCCGCCAGCGCCCGGTGGTTGCCGTTCTTCGGCGGGCTGTTGAAGTACGCCCGCGGGTACCAGCGGCGCGCCAGCTCCTTGACCGAGGACACGTCCACGATCCGGTAGTGCAGGTAGCTCTCCAGCGCGGCCATGTCGCGCAGCAGGAAGCCGCGGTCGGTGCCGACCGAGTTCCCGCAGAGCGGCGCCTTGCGGGGCTCCTTCACGTGCTCCCGCACGTACGCCAGGACCTGCGCCTCGGCATCCGCGAGGGTGGTCCCGCCGGCCAGCTCGTCGAGCAGGCCGGAAGCGGTGTGCATCTCGCGCACCACGTCGGGCATGGTCTCTAGGGCCGCGTCCGGCGGGCGGATCACGATGTCCACGCCTTCGCCGAGCACGTTGAGCTCCGAGTCGGTGACCAGTGCGGCCACCTCGATAAGTGCGTCGTCCGTCAACGAGAGCCCGGTCATCTCGCAGTCGATCCACACCATGCGATCGTTCATGTGTCCCACCTTATGCGGTCCCTTGCGGAGCGGACCGCATAAGCGGAAGGTCCCCCATCGGCGGTGACCGATGGAGGACCTCCCTTGCCGTACCCGTGGTGGGGGTTACGCGTGTTCCCGCAGGACCCGGCCCGGGGCGTACAGCTCCGTCACCGTCGGGCCCGCCGCGGCCAGGGCCGCCGCCGCCCGGTGGGGCTGCGGAGTGCGCTGGTGCGGAACCGGCCCCGACGAGATCTCGGCCACCTGTGCCACGTCGGCCTGCGGCCGGCGTGCCCGGTAGGCGGAGCGGTAGGCGGCCGGGGAGGACCCCAGCTGCCGCCGGAAGTGACCCCGCAGGGCGACCGGCGAGCGGAACCCGCACCGCCCGGCGACCTCGTCGACCGAGTAGTCGGAGGTCTCCAGCAGCCGCTGCGCCTGGAGCACCCGCTGGGTGATCAGCCACTGCAGCGGCGCACTGCCGGTGAGCGAGCGGAACCGGCGGTCGAAGGTGCGCCTGCTCATGTAGGCGCGGGCCGCCAGGGTCTCCACGTCGAACTGCTCGTGGAGGTGTTCCAGCGCCCAGGCGACGACCTCGGCCAGCGGGTCGGCGCCGATCTCCTCCGGCAGCGACCGGTCGAGATACCGCTCCTGTCCGCCCGTGCGGCGCGGCGGCACGACGAGCCTGCGGGCCAGGGCCCCGGCCGCCTCGCTGCCGTGGTCCGTGCGCACGATGTGCAGGCACAGGTCGATTCCGGCCGCAGTGCCCGCGGACGTGAGCACGTCGCCGTCGTCGACGAACAGTTCGCGCGGATCGACGTGGACGGACGGGTACCGCTTGGCCAGCGTCGGCGCGTACATCCAGTGCGTCGTCGCGGGCCGGCCGTCCAGCAGACCGGCGGCGGCAAGCACGAAGGCTCCCGTGCACAGTCCGACGATCCGGGCCCCCTCCTCGTGCGCCAGACGCAGTGCGTCCAACGCCTCTGGAGGCGGTGGTGATGTGATGGAGCGCCAGGCGGGAACGACGACCGTGCCTGCCCGGGCGATCGCCTCCAACCCGTACGGCGCGGTCAGTTCGAGTCCGCCGGTGGTCCTGAGCGGACCGTCCTCACCGGCGCACACGAGCAGTCGATAGCGTGGAACTCCCGCGTCCTGCCGGTCAATGCCGAACACGGAAAGTGGAATGGAGCTCTCGAAGATCGGTCCGCCGCTGAAGAGCAGCACCGCGACGATCTCCCTGCGGCGACGCCCCGCGAGCTTCCGGCCGGCGTCTGTGACGACGGCGGTGGAATCCTGGCTCATGGCGCTAAGCCCCCCTTGGGTGTCGCGACTCCTTGGTCTGGTCGCACCTGCACGTTTCCCCTCGGCCTTGCACGTGGATCCCCCGCCGTAAATACATGATCGAATCTACTGCGTCCCGTGGTGTCGGCGTGACAAGTTCAGCACGCAGCGCTATGTCGACTTCTCAACTTGGCGAAAAGCATTCGATCAGTAAGCGTTCCGCTCCGCTACCCGAATGGGAAGGCCGTCCACCGGCCGTGGCCAGTACCCGTAGGGCCGTTACGCCCCCCGAGGTCCGTAGTCGCTGGTGGTGAGGGGGGTGGGGGGACATTCCGGCAAGGAGGGCACCCTGCCGGGAAGTTGGCTGAAAACGTGCGTGTGTGGGTGTGCGAATGAGTCAGTCATGCGGGGACCCGGCGCCGGAGCCGTGGCAGCCGCGGCGGTTCCCGGCCCCGCCGCGCGAGTGCCGGCGGCGGCGGGAGGGCGCAGGGCGCTCCGCCCGGACCCTGGCCGCCGCCCGCTCGTGCTTCTCCGAGTGCCGCAGCAGGACCCGGCACGCGGCCGTCACGGCGAGCAGCCCCAGGGTCGCGACGGCCGCCCCGCCGTACGAGGTTCCGTAGACGACGAGGACCACGGGGACGAGCAGGCAGCTGAACGCGGCCCAGCGCACCACGTCACCCGCAGGGTCGTCATGGGTGCGTCCGGCGGACTGCACGGACGGGTGAAGGGTCGGGTGGAGGCCCGGGCGCGGCGACGGGGTGAAGTGCGGGCCCGGGTCGGCGGGCTGGAGGGACCGGACGGACTGCGTCGGCTGAGCTGGCTGGACGGGGTGAACCGGATGACCGGGCACGGCGTGCTCCCTGCGGGCTCTTCCTGGACGGTCGGACTCGTGTCCAACGCCGCGCGGCTCGGCTCGGTCACTGCGCGCACGGGTGGCGGCGCCCCGACTCGTCACTGGCTGTAGGGGGCAGTGGTCATTGCCAAGGAGCGCTCGCTCCGGCATGCTCCCTGGGACGCTCTCCAAGGGCGGCAAGCCCTGTGCAGGACAGGAGTGTCGCCGTACCCTGGTGGGTATGGGCTTGGGAAGATGCTTCCCGGACATAGCTCCGTCACACTGCGTCGCCGATTTCGCCCCTGTTGCTTCCTCCAAGGACCTCTTCGCCGAGACACCCATGGCCGGTCACGAATTCTCCGAACCCGCGGACCGCAAGCGCAAACGCCTCGCCGACCCCGCGTCGGCCGCCGATCTGCGCGCGGTGGAACAGACACGCCTGCCCTGCGATCCGGCCTTCCGGCACGGAGTCGTTGTGGGATTCGACGGATCCACGTCCAGTGAGCGCGCCCTCGCGTACGCGATCGGCATGGCCCGACGCTCCGGATCGGGCCTGATCATCGTCCATGTCGCCAACCGGCTGCCCACCACCGTGTGGGCGGGGTGCGAGCCTCCGGTCTTCGTGGACGTGCCGGACCACCGCACCGAGGTGCTCGGGCTGGAGCTCGCCTGCGCGGACTACCTGGCGGAAGTGCCGTGGATCCTGGTCGAGCGGGGCGGTGACATCTGCCATGAGCTGGAGGAGGTCGGCCGGGAGTATTCGGCCGACGCCATCGTGGTCGGCTCCACGCACGGGATCGTGGGCCGGATCTTCGGATCGGTGGCCGGCCGTCTGGCCAAGCGTGCGCAGCGACCGGTTGTTGTCATTCCGTGACCCTCTGTTAAGTCGATTGTGCGGTTGTGCCCTCGTGTAAAGGGTAGATAAATGCTGCTGGGACGCAGCAAACAACTGCAGATCGAAGGGAGCCCGCCGTGGACAATGGTGTCTCTGCGGGAAGCACGGCCTCGACTTCGACCCTCGGGAACATCGCCCTGGGTCTCACCCTTCTCGCATTCGGTATCGGCCACACAGGTGTCATCGACGGCGTGTCCGCTGCCAGTTCCGTGTCGCTCGCGATGTACGTCGGCGGCGCGGCCCTGTTCCTCCTCGGCCTCCTCGAGTACCGCGGCGGCAACGGGTTCAACGGCACCGCGTTCGCGGGCCTCGGCATCTTCTGGTTCACGTGGGCCAAGGGCGCGGGGGCTTCGGTCTCCGATGAAGCCGCCGGAACGTTTCTCGTCCTGTTCGCGATGCTCGCGCTGACCCTCACGGTCGCCGCCGCGAGCGGTCTGTTCAGCCAGGGCGTCTACGGCCTGCTGACCCTGTCGCTCGTCCTGCTGGCGATAGGTTCGTTCATGGACAGCGGCGGGCTCGCCAAGGCGGGCGGCTGGGTCGCCGCCGTGTCCGGGCTGCTGGCCTGGTACGGGGCCACCGCAGCCCTGGCGCACTGGCCGATGGCCGTCGGCAGGTCCCGGCGCGGGGCGGTCGCCGCGAGCTGAGCGCCACGGATCCGAAGTGATCCGAAGTGATCGAAAGGGGCCGACCCCCGTGCGCACGGCGCACGGGGGTCGACTCATGTGACGGGGGCCGTCGGCTACTCGACGGTGACCGACTTCGCCAGGTTGCGCGGCTTGTCGATGTCCCGGCCCATGGCCAGGGCCGTGTGGTAGGCCAGCAGCTGGAGCGGGATGCCCATCAGGATCGGGTCCAGCTCGTCCTCGTTCTTCGGGACCACGATGGTGTGGTCCGCCTTCTCCTGCTCGCGGTGGGCGACGGCCAGGATCCGGCCGCTGCGGGCCTTGATCTCCTCCAGCGCCGCGCGGTTCTTCTCCAGCAGGTCGTCGTCCGGGACGATCGCGACCGTCGGCAGCGAGGGCTCGATCAGGGCGAGGGGACCGTGCTTGAGCTCGGAGGCCGGGTAGGCCTCGGCGTGGATGTAGGAGATCTCCTTCAGCTTGAGGGAGGCCTCCAGGGCCACCGGGTAGCCGCGCACCCGGCCGATGAACATCATCGACTTGGCCTCGGCGAACTCGGCCGCCAGCTTCTTGATGTCCTCTTCGCCGTCGAGGATCTCCTGGATCTGCGCGGGCAGCTTGCGCAGGCCCTCGATGATCCGCTTGCCGTCGGTGACGGAGAGGTCCCGGATGCGGCCCAGGTGCACGGCGAGCAGCGCGAAGGCCACGACCGTGTTGGTGAAGCACTTGGTGGAGACGACGCAGACCTCGGGGCCGGCGTGCACGTACACGCCGCCGTCGGCCTCGCGGGCGATCGCGGAGCCGACCACGTTGACCACGCCGAGGACGCGGGCGCCCTTGCGCTTGAGCTCCTGCACGGCCGCGAGCACGTCGTAGGTCTCACCGGACTGCGACACCGCGATGTAAAGGGTGTCGGGGTCCACGACCGGGTTGCGGTAGCGGAACTCGGAGGCCGGCTCGGCGTCCGCGGGGATGCGGGCCATGCCCTCGATGAGGCCGGCGCCGATGAGGCCCGCGTGGTACGAGGTGCCGCAGCCGAGGATCTTGACCCGGCGGATGCCGCGCGCCTCGCGCGGGTCCAGGTTCAGGCCGCCCAGGTGCACGGTGTTGAAGCGGTCGTCGATCCGGCCGCGCAGCACGCGGTCGACCGCGTCGGGCTGCTCGGAGATCTCCTTGTGCATGTACGTGTCGTGGCCGCCCATGTCGTAGGAGGCGGCCTCCCACTCCACGGTCTCGGGCGTGGCGGTGGTGGTCGTCCCGCTGGTGGTGTAGGTGCGGAAGTCGTCGGCCTTCAGGGTGGCCATCTCGCCGTCGTTGAGGGTGACGACCTGGCGGGTGTGGGCGATCAGCGCGGCGACGTCGGAGGCGACGAGCATCTCCTTCTCGCCGATGCCGAGGATGACCGGAGAGCCGTTGCGGGCGACCACGATGCGGTCGGGGAAGTCGGCGTGCATCACGGCGATGCCGTAGGTGCCCTCGATGACCTTGAGCGCCTCGCGGACCTTCTCCTCCAGGGTGTCGGCCTGGGAGCGGGCGATCAGGTGGGTGATCACCTCGGTGTCGGTCTCGGAGGCGAAGACCACGCCCTCGGCCTCCAGCTTCGCGCGCAGCTCGGAGGCGTTGTCGACGATGCCGTTGTGGACGACGGCGACCTTGTTCTCGGGGTCCAGGTGCGGGTGCGAGTTGAGGTCGCTGGGGGCGCCGTGGGTGGCCCAGCGGGTGTGGGCGATGCCGGTGGTGCCGGCGAAGCGCTTGGGGACGCGGGACTCCAGCTCGCGGACCCGGCCCTTGGCCTTGACCGCCTTCAGGGCGGCGGCCTTCGGGCTGTTCACGACGATGCCCGCGGAGTCGTATCCGCGGTACTCGAGCCGCTGCAGGCCCTCCAGCAGCAGCGGTGCCACGTCACGCTTGCCGATGTAACCGACGATTCCGCACATACGGTTTTGCCCCTCCTGAAGTTCGGTTCGTGTACTCGCCCGCAGCCGCGCCCGCGGCCGCCGGCTCAGCCGTAGACGATGCGGCGCAGCTGCCGGAGCGAGAGCTCCGGGGGCGCCACGGCGCGGTGCGGCAGCTCGGCCGCGATCCGCTCGAAGATCTCCGCGTTGACCGCTCCGCCGGACTGCAGTTCCCGGTGGCGGCGGCGGACGAACTCCTCGGTCGTCTCGTCGAAGTAGGCGAGCACGTCGAGCACCACCCGGGCGGCCTCGCCGCGCTGCAGCGCGGTGCTGCGCACCAGGTGGTCGACGAGGTCGTCATGCGACGGGCGGCGATCGAGCACTCGTAGATATTGGCGGCTAACGGCGCCGAACGCAAAGATCCTGCCCGAAATCGGGCAGGATCCCCCTGGTCTGGACCAGGGAATAGGTCGGTCCGGTTAGAAACGCCGCAAAACAGCCTGTTTCGCCGCGGCGAACTCCTCGGCCGTCAGGACCCCCGCCTGGTGCAGATCGCCCAGCTCGCGCAGTCGCCGCAGCAGAGCGTCGTGATCTTCGGCGGGGGCGGCCGCCGAGGAGAGCTCCGCGGGCGCGGCGACCGTGTCGGCCGGGCCCTCCTGGGGCGCCGCCGGGTGGGGCATCCGTACGGCCACGGCCGCCGCGACCAGCGCCATCAGCGGGTCCTTCTTGAAGCCGAAGAGCTCCACGGTGTGCGGGTCGTACTTGGGTGCCGGGGCCGGCGGGGCGCCCGTCAGGGTGAAGCGCAGCCAGCCGTTCTCCAGACCCTTCGACGGGGACCACTCCACCGTGCGCAGGTCGGCGATCCTGAACTCCCGCGGTCCGCCGGAGCGCTTGGCCTCCTCCGTCGTCCAGTTCCAGTCCAGGGCCACCCGGTCGCCGTCGAAGGCCGCCGTCCCGTCGCCCGCGCCCACCGCGATCGGCACCGGCGGCCCCGGGAGCAGGTACGTGTCCACCGGGCCGGTGTCCACCTGGTCGAGCAGCAGGGCGTTGCGGACCTCGTCCACGAAGTACTCCGCGACCCCGCTGCGGTCCGACTCCACGGTCAGCCGGTACGGGTCGGAGGCCTCCGGCAGGCGCCCGCCCGTCACCTGGAGCAGTGGGTCCGCGCCGTCACGCAGCCGAAGCCGAAGCCGGCCCGCCTTGCGGCTCGGCTCGTACGAGATCCCCGCGAGCGCGCGCAGTGGTACGACCACCTCGCCGAGGGTCTGCCGCAACAGCGCCACTCCCTTGTCGCGGCCCGGCACGATGCGCACCGCGTCCCCGTCGAAGCTCCAAGTGCCGTCCTTCTGGATGATTTCCGCCATCCGGCGATTCTCCCACCGTCGCGGACGAGCCAGTTGGCCTATACCTGGGCCATGAGAGTCCTGCGACTGCGACGCACGCTCGGCACCCTCCTCGCCCTCGGCGTCCTCGGTGGTTCCGCTTCCTGCACCACCGCCCACGGGGACGACGCCAGACCCGGCGACGATCCGCCCGCGGCCCTCGCCCCCTTCGAGCGGCTGCTGCCGGCGCCGCTCTCCGCGCGCGCCGAGGGGCCCGGCTACTCCTTCGGGCCCGGCACGGTCATCCGTACCGGTCAGGGGGCGGACGAGGAGGTGCGCCGGGTGGGCGAGCTCCTCGCGGAGCAGCTGCGCGGCCCGAGCGGGCTGCCGCTGCCCGTGGTCGACGGGGCGCAGGGGGACGGGATCCGGCTCGGCATCGACGAGGAGGCCGAGGGGCTGGGCGAAGAGGGGTACCGGCTGGAGTCCGGCCCCGGCGGGATCACCCTCACCGCGCGGACCCCGGCCGGCCTCTTCCGCGCGGGGCAGACGCTGCGGCAGCTGGTGCCGGTGACCGGTCCCGGGACGGTGCCGGGCGGAACGGTCACCGACCGGCCGCGCTTCGCGTACCGGGGGGCGATGGTCGACATCGCGCGGCACTTCTTCTCGGTGGAGCAGGTCAAGCGGTACGTGGACCAGCTCGCCCAGTACAAGGTCAACACGCTGCACCTGCACCTGACCGACGACCAGGGGTGGCGGCTCGCGGTCGACTCCTGGCCGCGGCTGGCGGAGTACGGGGGCGGCAGTGAGGTCGGCGGCGGTCCCGGCGGGCACTGGACGAAGGACGAGTACCGGGAGCTGGTGGCCTACGCGGGGGAGCGGTACGTGGACGTGGTCCCGGAGATCGACATGCCGGGGCACGTGAACGCGGCGCTCGCCTCCTACGCCGAACTGAACTGCGACGGGAAGGCCCCGGACCGGTACACGGGGACCAAGGTGGGCTTCAGCTCGCTGTGCATCGGCAAGGAGCGGACGTACGAGTTCATCGACGAGGTGCTCGGCGAGCTCGCCGGGCTGACCCCGGGCCGCTACCTGCACATCGGCGGCGACGAGGCGCACGTGACGCCGGCGGCGGACTACGCGGCCTTCATGGACCGGGCGCAGGCGGTGGTGGGCCGGTACGGGAAGACGGTGATGGCCTGGCACCAGCTGGCGGGGGCGCGGCCGGCGCAGGGGGCGGTGCTGCAGTACTGGGGCCACGACAAGACCTCGGCCGCGGACCGGGCGGCCGTCGTGGCGGCGGCGAAGGCCGGGCACCGGCTGGTCCTGTCGCCGGCGGACCGGCTGTATCTGGACATGAAGTACGAGGCGGCGACGAAGCCGGGGCTGGCGTGGGCCGGGTACGTACCGGTGCGGCGGGCGTACTCCTGGAACCCGGGGGCCTACCTGGCCGGGGTCCCGGAGTCGGCCGTCCTGGGCGTGGAGGCCCCGCTGTGGACGGAGAACGTCGCGACGCGGGCGGACTGGGAGCTGATGGCGTTCCCGCGGGTCCTGGGCCTGGCGGAGCTCGGCTGGTCCCCGGCGGGCTCGCTGGACTGGCCCTCGTACAGTCGCCGCCTGGCGGCCCAGCAGGCCCGCCTCGACGCGCAGCACATCGGCTTCTACCGGGCCCCGGATGTTCCATGGGCGCAGTAACTAGAAAACATTTCTAGAAATCGACTCCACAGCATCCTTCTGCCGGGCCACACTTGGAACCGGGCGGGCCGCGGGGGCGTCCGAAGAGCCGGAGGCGGCTTCCGCGGGCACGGGGGTGCCGCGGAAGCCGCCTCCGGCTCTTCGGGAACGATCACGAGGGCGGGTCCGCGAAGAGGGCCGGTCTGGGCTTCGCGGACACGCCCTCGTGCTGTGGGGAGGGGCGGGCGGTCGAGGGACCGTATCGACCGCCCGCCCGCCCCCCGGGTCACCGCCGGGCGAAGGCCGCGACGGGGTTCTTGAGGGTGCCGATCAGCTGCAGGGCGGCGGACGGGTCGGACAGGTCGACCATCTGCTTGTTGTTCCGCAGCTGGAGGCGGTTCAGGCAGGACAGCTGGAACTCCTCCGCGAACAGGTCGTACCGAGCGAAGCGCTCCGCGAGCTGCGGCACCGAGTCCTGGTACGCGTGGCCGCAGTCGGCCACCGCCTGCCAGAACGTGTCCTCCTCGCAGATGCCCTCCGTCGCCAGGATCGGGCCCAGGAAGCGGAAGAAGCAGTCGAAGACGTCCGTGAAGACGGACAGCAGCTTCATGTCCTCAGGGACGTCCGCCCGGATCCGCTCGACCGCGGGCGGCAGGACCGCGTCCGGGTCCATGATCACGATCTCCTCGGCGATGTCCTTGAAGATCGCCCGCTTCACCACGCCGCCCTCGATGACGAGGATCGTGTTCTCGCCGTGCGGCATGTACGCGAGGTCGTACTGGTAGAAGCAGTGCAGGAGCGGGACCAGGTAGGCGCGGAGGTAGTGGCGCAGCCACTCCGCCGGGGTCAGGCCCGACTCCTCGATCAGGGCGCCGACGAAGGACTTGCCCTCGGCGTCGACGTGCAGGAGCGAGGCCATGGTGGCGAGCCGCTCGTCGCCCTTGAGGGAGTTGACGGGGGACTCGCGCCACAGCGCGGCCAGCATCTTGCGGTACGGGGAGTAGCGGTCGGTGGCACGCTCGTACTGGCGGTGGTGGTAGCCGATCGCCGCGCGCTCGCGGATGATCGAGAAGTCCACCGACTGCAGGACCTCGTCGCCCTCGATCAGCTGGTGCAGCCAGTCGTTGATGGCCGGCGTGGCCTCCATGTAGGCGGCCGAGAGCCCCCGCATGAAGCCCATGTTCAGCACCGAGATGGCCGTCTTGACGTAGTGCTTCTCCGGCGCGCTCTGGTTGAAGAACGTACGGATCGACTGCTGCGCCAGGTACGCGTCCGAGCCCTCGCCCAGCAGCACCAGGCGGCGGTTGGCGATCTCGGCGGCGAAGGTGACCGTGGTCTTGTTCCACCACTGCCAGGGGTGGACCGGCAGCAGGTGGTAGTCGGCCAGGTCCAGGCCCAGGGCCTCCAGCTGCGCCGCGAAGCCGGCGATCGCCTCCTCGCCCAGCTCGGCGCGGACGAAGGAGTCGTGGTCCAGGCCCGCGCCCGCCGTGAAGGTGGACACGTCCTTGCGGGCCGCCACCCACACCAGGTGGACCGGGCTCGCCGTCTCCGGGGCGTAGGAGAGGTACTCGTGCACGCCGAAGCCGAGGCGGCCGTTGTTCGCCACGAAGCAGGGGTGGCCCTCGGTCATGCCGGTCTCGATGTCCTGGAAGGAGGACTTCGCGAGGACGTCGGAGGAGATCTGCGGCTTCGTGTACTTGAAGCCGGTGCCGGCCAGGGTGGAGGAGATCTCCTCCAGGTAGACGGGCAGGACCTCCGGGCTCAGGCCCAGCGCCTCGCGCAGCTCGATGTGGAAGTCGAGGGCGTCCAGCGGGAGCTCGGCGCCGTCCTGCAGGCGGGTGACCGAGGACTCGTCCACCGCCCAGTGGTCGAGGGCGTGCAGGACGGCCTTGAAGCGGTACTCCACGGTGGAGTCGTCGCTCAGGACCGAGTACCAGGAATCGCCCAGCGGCTTCGGCGTCAGGAGGCGTTCGTGGGAGAACTCCGCGAGGGCCTTGCGGACCAGCGCGCGGTTCGCGCGGGCCCACAGCTCCGGGGAGAGGTGGGAGACGGCGTCGGCCAGGCTCATATCGACACTTCCTGGGTGATGCCGGTGGCTGCTTCGAACTGGGCGCGGGTGCAGAAGCTGAGGAGGGCTTCCTTCTCCGGCTTCTGGATCTCGCGCTCGGGGACGAAACCGACCACCGCGTTGAGGGCGTGCACCGCCGTGTTGCGGACGTCCGGTTCGACGACGACCCGTTCCGTCTGCGCGTCGGCGAAGAGGGCGGCCATCACCGTGGTGATCACGGCGCGGGTGAAGCCGCTGAGGGGCTGGTCGCTCGGCGCGACGAGGAAGTGCATGCCGACGTCGCCGGGCTGGGCGTCGTACAGGCCGACCAGTTCCAGCTCGCTCGGGTCGTAGCTCTCCATCAGGAAGGCCGGGCGGCCCTCGTGGAGGCCGATGAACGCGTTGTGGTGCTCGTGCGCGGCGATCCGCATGTACTCGCGCTCGACGTCCGGCAGCGAGGCGTCCTGCATCATCCAGAACGAGGCCTTGGGGTGCGTGACCCAGCCGTGCAGCAGCTCCGCGTCGGCGAAGGGGTCCAGCGGGCGGATGGCGAAGGTCCCGAGTGCCGCGTCGGTGCGGGTGAAGAGGATCTCACCGGTGGTGGTGCTCATACGTGCGTGCCTTCCGGGGCTGCGAACTGCTGGAACGCGATGGACTTCTCGACCTTGTAGTACTCGCGGCCGAGGAGCTCGCCCACGATGTAGGCGTTGCGGTACGCGGCCATGCCCAGGTCGGGCGAGGTCAGGGAGTGGTTGTGGGTCGTGCCGTTCTGGAGGTACACCCCGCGGCCCGTGGTGTCGACGCTGTAGTTGCGGCCGGCGTCGAGGCGTCCGCGGCCGTCGAAGTTCAGCCGGTCGCGCACCGGGGCGAGGAACTCGGGCACCTGGTACTTGTAGCCGGTGGCCAGGACCAGGCCCTCGGAGGCGAGGGTGAAGTCCCGCTCCTGCTCCTCCTGGCGCAGCCCCAGGGTGTAGGTGCCCGTGGTGGTGTCGTACGCCGTGCTGTTCAGGGAGGTGTTGGTCAGCAGGGTGGTCGGCACCTGCCCCGGCATGGTGACCTTCTTCTGGTAGAGCAGGTCGAAGATGGCGTTGATGAGGTCGCCGTCGATGCCCTTGAAGAGATTCTTCTGCTGGGTCTCCAGCCGGTAGCGGGTGTCCTCGGGGAGGGCGTGGAAGTAGTCCACGTACTCGGGGGAGGTCATCTCCAGCGTCAGCTTCGTGTACTCCAGCGGGAAGAACCGCGGGGAACGCGTGACCCAGTTGAGCTGGTAGCCGTAGGTGTCGATCTCGGCGAGGAGGTCGTAGTAGATCTCGGCCGCACTCTGGCCGGAGCCGATCAGCGTGATGGACTTCTTCTTCTGCAGCTCCGCCTTGTTCTGCATGTAGGCGGAGTTGTGCAGGAAGTCGCCACCGAGGCCGGCGCAGGCCTCCGGGACGAAGGGCGGGGTGCCGGTGCCCAGGACCAGGCGGCGGGCCCGGTGGGTCCCGCCCTGGTCCGTGCGGACCTCGTAGAGCCCGGCCTGCTCGTCGTAGGTGACCTCGGTGACGGAGGTCGAGTACAGGACGTTGTCGAGCCGGTCGGCGGCCCAGCGGCAGTAGTCGTTGTACTCGGCGCGCAGCGGGTAGAAGTTCTCCCGGATGTAGAAGGAGTACAGCCGGTCCTGGTCCTTCAGGTAGTTCAGGAAGGAGAAGGGCGACGTCGGGTCGGCGAGGGTGACCAGGTCCGACATGAACGGCGTCTGCAGGTGTGCGCCGTCCAGGAACATCCCCGCGTGCCACTCGAAGTGCGGCTTCGACTCGATGAACAGGCCGTTCAGTTCGTCGATCGGCGCGGTGAGGCACGCGAGTCCCAGGTTGAAGGGACCGAGGCCGATGCCGATGAAGTCGTGGGGCTCAGTGGTGGACGGCAAGGGATTCTCCCAGGAACTGCTCGGCGTGTGCGGCGAGGAGGTCGAGGACGGCAGCGATGTCGGCCGTCGTGGTCTGCGGGTTGAGGAGGGTGAACTTCAGGTACTGCTTCCCGTCCACCTTCGTCCCGGCGACGACGGCCTCGCCGGAGGCGAAGAGCGCCTTGCGGGCGTGGAGCTGGGCCTCGTCGAGGAGGTCGGCGGGGGCCTCCTCGCCGGGCAGGAAGCGGAAGACGAGGGTGGAGATCTGCGGCTTGACGACGACCTCGAAGCGCGGGTCGGCGTCGATCAGGTCCCAGCCGGCGGCGGCCAGGTCGATGACCTCGTCGAAGAGCGAGCCGACGCCGTCGGCGCCCATGACGCGCAGGGTCATCCAGAGCTTGAGCGCGTCGAAGCGGCGCGTGGTCTGGATGGACTTGTCTACCTGGTTGGGGATGCGCTCCTCGGCCATGCGGCGCGGGTTGAGGTAGTCCGCGTGGTACGTGGCGTGCTTGAGGGTGTCGCGGTCGCGGACCAGCATCGCGCTGGAGCTGACCGGCTGGAAGAACGACTTGTGGTAGTCGACCGTGACCGAGTCGGCGTGCTCGATGCCGTCGAGGAGGTGCCGGCGGGTGGGGGAGACCAGCAGTCCGCAGCCGTAGGCGGCGTCCACGTGCATCCACGCGGAGTGCTCGGCGGTCAGGCGGGCGATCTCGGGGAGCGGGTCGATGGACCCGAAGTCGGTGGTGCCGGCGGTGGCGACGACGGCCATGGGGAAGAGGCCCTCGGCGGCGCACTCCTCGAGCTCCAGGGCGAGCACCGCAGTGTCCATCCGGCGGTTGCGGTCGACCGGGACGGCGATGACGGCCTCGTAGCCGAGCCCGAGCATGGCGGCCGACTTCTTCACGCTGAAGTGGCTGGCCTCGGAGGTGAAGATGCGCAGCTTCGGCAGCAGTTCGGCCTTGGTGAGCTCGCGCCCCTCGTCCAGCTCCTTCTTCATGACGATGCGGCAGGCCTCGTCGCGGGCGAGCAGCAGGGCGTGGAAGTTGGACTGGCTGCCCCCGGAGGTGAAGATGCCGTCCGCGGCGGGGCCGAGGCCGATGCGCTGGGCGGTCCAGTCGATGAGGCGGCGCTCGATCAGCGTGCCGCCGATCGACTGGTCCCAGGTGTCGAGGGAGGAGTTGACGGCCGAGAGGACCGCCTCGCCGAGCACGGCGGGGATCACGACCGGGCAGTTGAGGTGCCCGAGGTAGCGCGGGTGGTGGAAGTACACCGCGTCGCGCAGGTACACGTCCTCCAGCTCGTCCAGGACGGCGGTCGCGTCCGCGAGCGGCTTGTCCAGGTCGATCCCGTTGATGACCGGGGCGAGTTCGTCGACGGATATACCGGTGTGAGGCCGTTCCGTGGTCGCGAGTTTGGCGGCGACACGGTCGACGCCCTCGGTGACGGAACGCCGGTAGAGGTCCGCAGTCGTCTCATTCAGCAGATGCGAGCGCATCAACTTTCCTCCGGGCAGGGGGGGAAGGGGAGGGTGGGGTGTGTGAGGCTTAGGTTAGCCTAACCTAAGCTAATAAGCCAAATAGGGATGGGCTCTGGCTGAAAGCCAGGGCCCATCCCCAACTGCGTTACAGGATGCGGAAGTCGACTACAGCTCGGACGCCGGGTCCTCGCTCGGGGCCTTGCCGGCGTAGGCCTCGGCGAGGAGCTGCTCCTCGCTCGCGCCGAGCCGCCAGTAGCCGGTGAAACGCACCGCGCGGCGGTCGACGGACCGTTCCTGCACGAAGTGGCGGCGCACCGCGCGAACGGTGCCGGCCTCGCCCGCCAGCCAGACGTACGGGACTTCGGCGGCGGGCGGTTCGGCCGAACGCAGCACGCTCAGCACCTGCTCGGCCCGCTCCCGGCCGTGGCCCTCGCGCACGATCCAGGTGATGTCCGCGTCGGCGAGCGTGTCCAGTGCGATCCGGTCGTCCTCGTGCGGGACCTCGAACCAGGCCCGGACGCGGGTCCCGGCGGCCAGCCGGTCCAGGATCGCGGCCGCGGCCGGCAGGGCGGTCTCGTCCGCGTACATCCAGATCGCGTCGGTGGCGGCCGGCGGCTGGAAGCGCACGGACTTGTTCTCCGCGACGGCCGGGCCGATGGCCATGATCCGGCGGCCGGCGACCGCGCGCCCCGCCCAGCGGGAGGCCGGCGACGCGTCCCCGTGCAGGACGAAGTCGATGTCGACCTCGTCCGCCCCCTCGGGCGTACGGCGCTGCTCGCGCACCGTGTACGAGCGCATCACCGGCCGCTCCTCGTCCGGCATCCCGCGCCAAGCGGCGAACCAGGTGTCCTCGTCCGTGGACGGGAGCACGGTGTGCTCCTGGCCGGACGGGGGCAGGAAGAGCGACAGGCTCTGGTCGAAGCCGCCCGAACGGAAGTCCGCGAGGGACTCCCCGCCGAACGTGACCCGCAGGAACGAGTGGCCGAGGCGGCGCGTGCGGACCACTTCGAGCGCGAAGAAGCGGAAGTGGGCGACGGCCGGAGCGGCGTCGTCGGACGCGGTGACGGTCATGCGGAGGATCCCCCTGGAAGTCGGAACGGCCTACGGGCGCCCGGGGTCACCGGGCGCCGCGGGTCGACCGGGTCAGCTGACCTTCTTGGCGTTCTGGATGGACTTCGCGAGGTCTTCGAGGATCTGGGCGCACTTGGCGTACGAGAAGATCGGCTCGGTGACGCGCGGGGTGATCTGGCCGGCCTTGACCGCCGGGAGCTCGGCCCAGGTGGCCTTCGCCTTCAGCTCCTCCGGCTGCAGGGTGCCGGTGCGGTTGTCGAGCAGGACGACGTCGGCCTTGTACTTGCCGGCGTTCTCCCAGCTGAGGCTCTCGAAGAAGCCGCCCTCGTCCAGCTTCTCCGGCGTGACGAACTCGACGCCGAGCTGCTTGAAGTACTTCAGGTCGGCCGAGGTGTCCGGGGTGGAGACGTAGAAGAGGTCGGCGGAGCCGGAGCCCACGAGCACCTTGACGCCCGGGTTGGCCTTGGTGGCCTCGCGCACCTTCGCGGCGGCGGCCTCGAAGCGGGCCTTCGCGTCGACGGTGGACTTCGCGTTCATGTCGGCGCCCAGGGACTTGGCGAGGTCCGCGGTGCGCTCCAGGGCCTTGTCGAGGGTGACGTCGCCGCCCACCTTGACCGCGGCGGCCGGGGCCAGCTTCAGGATCTTGTCCTTGGAGGCCTCCGGGACGTACCAGTAGGTGCCGTCCCAGCTGTTGGTGACGAGCAGCTCGGGCTGGAGGGCCGCGTACTTCTCGACGTTGAACTCGTCGTAGACGTTGCCGAGGATCTCGACCTTGGAGATGTCCATCGAGCCGGCCTGGACGTCGGCCTTGCCATCGGCGGTCTTGGTCGGGCCGAAGACGCCCTTGACCGGGATGCCGTAGTCGTACAGCGCGGCGGCGGTGCCGGTGAACGCGACGATGTTCTTCGGCTTGGACTTGGTGCTGACGTCGTTGCCGAGGTCGTCCTTGAAGGTCCAGGGGCCGGAGGCCGCGGCGCCGTTGTCCTTGCCGCCATCGCCCTTCGCCGAGTCGGTGCCGCCGCACGCGGCGAGCGCCGCGACGAGGCCGAGGGCGCCGCCAGCCGCGATGAATCCGCGACGGGTGAGGGAGGAGGTTCGGGACTTGGGCATGTCGATGTCCGTTTTCGTGCGTGTCCGGGCGGCCACTGAGCCGTTCGTGGGGAAGGTTAGCCTAACCTTGGCCGAAAACGATAAGGGGGCCCTAACTTTTTTCGGGCCCCCTCGTTCCGCCCGGACGCGGACGAGCTCTGCGACTAGGCGGAGAAGCCCAGTTCACGGGCGATCAGCATGCGCTGGACCTCGCTCGTGCCCTCGCCGATCTCCAGGATCTTCGAATCCCGCCACATGCGGGCCACCGGGTATTCGTTCATGAAGCCGTAGCCGCCGTGGATCTGGGTCGCCTCGCGGGCGTTGTCGACGGCGACCGTCGAGGAGTACAGCTTCGCGATCGCCGCCTCCTTCTTGAACGGCTCGCCGGCCACCAGCCGGGAGGCCGCGTCGCGCCAGCCGATGCGGGCCATGTGGGCGCGCATCTCCATGTCGGCCAGCTTGAACTGGACGGCCTGGTTGTCGCCGATCGCCTTGCCGAAGGCGTGCCGCTCCTTGGCGTACTTCACCGACTCGTCCACGCAGCCCTGCGCGAGACCCGTCGCGAGCGCCGAGATGGCGATCCGGCCCTCGTCGAGGATCCGCAGGAACTGGGCGTAGCCGCGGCCCTCCGCGCCCACGAGGTTGGCGAGGGGGACCCGTACGCCGTCGAAGGACAGCTCACGGGTGTCCGAGGCGTTCCAGCCCACCTTGGAGTAGGGGGCGGCCACGGTGAAGCCCGGGGTGCCGGACGGGACGATGATCGAGGAGATCTCCGGGCGGCCGTCCGCCTTGCGGCCCGTCACGGCCGTGACCGTGACCAGACCGGTGATGTCCGTACCGGAGTTGGTGATGAAGCACTTCGAGCCGTTGATGACCCACTCGTCGCCCTCGCGGACCGCCGTGGTGCGGGTGCCGCCGGCGTCGGAGCCGGCGCCGGGCTCGGTCAGGCCGAAGGCGCCGAGGATCTTGCCGGAGCACATCTTCGGCAGCCACTCCCGCTTCTGCTCCTCCGAGCCGAAGAGGTAGATCGGCATGGCGCCGAGGGAGACGCCGGCCTCCAGGGTGATGGCGACCGAGGAGTCGACGCGGGCCAGCTCCTCCAGGGCGATGCCGAGGGCGAGGTAGTCGCCGCCCATGCCGCCGTACTCCTCGGGGAAGGGCAGGCCGAACAGGCCCATGCGGCCCATCTCGGCGACGATCTCGTACGGGAACTCGTGCCGCTCGTACAGGTCGCCGATCTTCGGCGCGACGACGTCGTGCGCGAACGCCTCGACGGTACGGCGGAGTTCCTCGTGCTCAGGGGTGAGCCGGTGGTCGAGGGACATGGTGTGACTACTCCTTGTGGGAGAGGGCGCGGACGGTACGTGAGGGGCTGGGTCGCCCCAGTTGTTCGGCCATCCACACGCTCGTGGCGGTGAGGGCGGCCAGATCGACCCCGGTCTCGATGCCGAGGCCGTCGAGCATCCACACCAGGTCCTCGGTCGCGAGGTTGCCGGTGGCGCTCTTCGCGTACGGGCATCCGCCGAGGCCGCCGGCGGAGGCGTCGACGGTGGTCACGCCGTGCTGGAGCGCGGCGAGGGTGTTGGAGAGGGCCTGGCCGTAGGTGTCGTGGAAGTGCACGCCGATCCGGTGGGTGCCGACGCCCGCCTCGTTCAGGCTGCTGAGCAGTTCCTGGACGTGGCCGGGGGTGGCGACGCCGATCGTGTCGCCGAGGCTCAGCTCGTCGCACCCGAGGTCGAGCAGGGACGTGGCGACGCGTACGACCTGGTGGACCGGGACGGGGCCCTCCCAGGGGTCCCCGAAGCACATCGAGAGATAGCCGCGGACGTGCGCCTCCTCCTGCTTCGCGCGGGCCACCACGGGCTCGAACATGGCGAGGGACTCGGCGACGGTCCGGTTGAGGTTGCGGGCGGCGAAGGTCTCGGTGGCCGAGCCGAAGACGGCGATGCGGGTGGCCCCGAGGGCGAGCGCGCGGTCCAGGCCCCGCTCGTTGGGGACGAGGACCGGCAGGGCGACCCCGTCGAGGTCCGCGAGCTGCGGGAACAGCTCCTCGGCGTCGGCCAGCTGCGGAACCCACTTGGGGTGCACGAAGCTGGTGGCCTCGACGGTCGTGAGCCCGGCGGCGGCCAGGCGGTGGATGAACTCCGCCTTGACCTCGGTCGGTACGGCGCCCTTCTCGTTCTGGAGCCCGTCGCGGGCGCCGACCTCGTGGATCCGGACCCGCGACGGGAGGCCGGTCACCGGGACGGTCATGGGCAGGCGGTTCATTCGCTCTCCTCGTCCGGGGTGACGACGGCCAGGACCTGGTCCATCGCGACCGTGGTGCCGGGGGTCACGTCGAGCTCGGTGACGGTGCCGGCGTGCGGGGCGGAGATGACGTGCTCCATCTTCATGGCCTCGACGACGAGCAGGCTCTGCCCGGCCGTCACCTTGTCGCCGACGGCCACCTTGACGACGGTGACGGTGCCGGGCATCGGGGCGGCGAGGGTGTCGGCCCCTGCACTGGCCGCGCCGTGGGCGGAGACCGGGTCGTACGTCTGGACGTGCCAGCTGTCGCCGTCGCGGCCGAGCCAGGTCCCCTCCGGGGAGGTGGCGTGGCTGAACCGGTGCGTGACGCCGTCGAGTTCGATGGTGACGGCGTCGGGGGTGCGGGCCACGATCCGGCCGCGGACCGGTGCGCCGGGGCTCTGCCCCGGGCCCCGCGCCTCAACCGCCGACGAGGCCGGATCTGCCCCGGCGGAGTCGGAGACGAGGAGCTCGGAGCCGGTGCCCAGGGGGCGACTGCGGACCTCCACCGGGTCCTGGCCGGAGAGGCGGAAGTGGTGGACCGTCCAGGCGGGGGTGCCGCCCAGGCGCCAGCCGTCGGAGGCGTCGAACGGGTCGACCCACCCCTCCTGCCGTGGCTGCGTGCGGGACTGCGCCAGCAGGCCTGCCGTGGCGTACACCTCGGCCGGGACGGACTCCGGCAGGAGGGACGGCAGGTCCCGCTCGACCAGCCCGGTGTCCAGGTCGCCCGACACCACGTCCGGGTGGGCCAGCAGGCGGCGCAGGAATCCCGCGTTGGTCTGGACACCCAGGATCACCGTGTCCGCCAGGGCCCCCCGCAGCAAGCGCAGCGCACTGGCGCGGTCGGGACCGTACGCGATGACCTTCGACAGCATCGGGTCGTACGTGGAGCCCACCGGCACCCCCGCCGTCAGCCCGGAGTCCGTACGCACCGCTCCGCCGTCCGGCTCCGAGAGGGCCAGGACCGTACCGCCGGACGGCAGGAACCCGCGCGCCGGGTCCTCCGCGCAGACGCGGGCCTCGATCGCGTGGCCCGTCAGCCGGACCTCCGACTGGTCGAAGCCCAGCCGCTCGCCCGCCGCCACCCGCAGCTGGAGCTCCACCAGGTCCAGCCCGGTGATCAGCTCCGTCACCGGGTGCTCGACCTGGAGGCGGGTGTTCATCTCCATGAAGTAGTAGGAGGACGGGTCGCCGCCCGGGACGATGAACTCCACCGTGCCCGCGCCGACGTACCCGCACGAGCGGGCCGCGTCGACCGCCGCCGCGCCCATCGCCGCACGGGTCTTCTCGTCGAGCAGGACCGACGGCGCCTCCTCGATCACCTTCTGGTGCCGGCGCTGCAGCGAGCACTCGCGCTCGCCGAGGTGCACCACGTTCCCGTGGGCGTCCGCCAGTACCTGGATCTCGATGTGCCGGGGCCGGTCGATCCACCGCTCGACGAGGAGCGTGTCGTCGCCGAAGGAGGAGCGGGCCTCGCGGCGGGCGGCCGCGATCTCCTCGGCCAGCACCGCCTCGTCGCGGACCAGCCGCATGCCCTTGCCACCGCCGCCCGCCGAGGGCTTCAGCAGCACCGGCATGCCGATCTCCGTGGAGGCCGCGACCAGTTCGGCGTCGGTCAGCCCGCTCCCCGAGGAGCCGGGCACGACCGGAACCCCGGCGGCCTTCACCGTCTCCTTCGCGCGGATCTTGTCGCCCATCAGGGAGATGGCGGAGGCCGGCGGCCCGATGAAGGCCAGCCCGGCGTCCGCGCAGGCCTGGGCGAAGGTGGCGTTCTCGGCGAGGAAGCCGTAGCCCGGGTGGACCGCCTCGGCGCCCGTGCGCCGGGCGGCGTCGAGGAGCCGCTCCACCGACAGGTAGCTCTCGGAGGCCGCGGCCGGGCCGATGCGGACGGCCGTGTCGGCCTCCCGTACGTGACGGGCGTCCGCGTCGGCGTCGCTGAAGACGGCCACGGAGCGGATGCCGAGCTGCCGCAGCGTGCGGATGACCCGGACCGCGATCTCGCCGCGGTTCGCGACCAGAACAGTGCTGAACATCAGTGAGGTCCTCACGTCACATACGGAAGATGCCGAAGCCCGAGTCGCCCAGCGGGGCGTTCGCGCACGCGGTCAGGGCCAGTCCCAGCACCTGCCGGGTCTCCATCGGGTCGATGACCCCGTCGTCCCACAGCCGCGCCGTGGCGTAGTAGGCGTTGCCCTGCTCCTCGTACTGCGCGCGGACCGGGGCCTTGAAGGCCTCCTCGTCCTCGGCCGGCCACTCCTGGCCCGCGCCCTCGATCTGGTCGCGCTTGACGGTGGCGAGGACCGAGGCCGCCTGCTCGCCGCCCATCACGGAGATCTTGGCGTTGGGCCACATCCACAGGAAGCGGGGCGAGTACGCCCGGCCGCACATCGAGTAGTTGCCGGCGCCGTACGAGCCGCCGACCACCACGGTCAGCTTCGGGACCCGGGCGCAGGCCACCGCCGTCACCATCTTGGCGCCGTGCTTGGCGATGCCGCCCGCCTCGTAGTCCCGGCCGACCATGAAGCCCGAGATGTTCTGGAGGAAGAGGAGCGGGATGCCGCGCTGGTCGCACAGCTCGATGAAGTGGGCGCCCTTCTGGGCTGATTCGGCGAACAGGATGCCGTTGTTGGCGATGATCCCGACCGGGTGTCCGTGGATCCGGGCGAAGCCGGTGACCAGCGTCTGGCCGAACTCGGACTTGAACTCCTGGAAGCGGGAACCGTCCACGATCCGCGCGATGATCTCGCGGGCGTCGTAGGGGGTGCGCGAGTCGACGGGGACCACGCCGTACAGCCCGTGCGGGTCCACCTTCGGCTCTTCGGGGGCCTCGACCGACCAGGGCAGGGCCCCGCGCTCGGGCAGGGTCGCCACGATGTTCCGTACGATCCGCAGCGCGTGCGCGTCGTCCTCCGCGAGGTGGTCGGTCACGCCCGAGATCCGGGAGTGGACCTCGCCGCCGCCGAGCTCCTCGGCCGTGACCACCTCGCCGGTGGCGGCCTTCACCAGCGGCGGGCCGCCGAGGAAGATCGTGCCCTGGTTGCGGACGATGACGGCCTCGTCGCTCATGGCCGGTACGTAGGCCCCGCCCGCCGTGCACGAGCCGAGGACGGCGGCGATCTGCGGGATGCCGGCCCCCGACATGCGCGCCTGGTTGTAGAAGATGCGGCCGAAGTGCTCCCGGTCGGGGAAGACCTCGTCCTGCATCGGCAGGAAGGCGCCGCCCGAGTCGACCAGGTAGAGGCAGGGGAGACGGTTCTCCAGGGCCACCTCCTGGGCGCGCAGGTGCTTCTTGACGGTCATCGGGTAGTACGTGCCGCCCTTGACGGTGGCGTCGTTCGCGACGATCACGCACTCGCGGCCGCTGACCCGGCCGATGCCCGCGATGACCCCGGCGGCGGGGGCCGCGCCCCCGTACATGCCCTCGGCGGCCAGCGGTGCCAGCTCCAGGAAGGGCGACCCGGGGTCGAGGAGGGTGTCCACGCGGTCGCGCGGAAGGAGCTTGCCCCGGGCGGTGTGGCGGGCGCGGGCCTTCTCGCCGCCGCCGAGCCGGGCCGCGTCGAGCCGGGCGCGCAGGCCCTCGGTCAGCTCGCGGTGGGCGGCCTCGTTGGTCCGCCAGGCCTCGGACGCCGGGTCCGCGGCGCTCGTCAGCACTGGTGCCTGCTGCATCGGTCGAGCTCCCTTGCTCGTTCCACTTGCTCGGTACACGCTGTTAATAAGCGTTAACGTCTGTGCGGCCTAGGTTAACGAGCGCTAACGGCCCTGTCTAGAATGGTTTCCCATGAGCACCAGAGCGGCCGCCCCCACCCGTCGCGAGCAGATCCTCAGTGAGGCCGCCCGCCTCTTCGCCGCGCGCGGGTTCCACGGTGTCGGCGTCGACGAGATAGGCGCCGCGGTGGGCATCAGCGGCCCCGGCCTGTACCGGCACTTCGCGGGCAAGGACGCCATGCTCGCGGAGCTGCTCGTCGGCATCAGCGAACGGCTGCTGACCGGCGGCCGCCACCGGGTGGCGGAGGCGGCGGGCGCCCCGGAGCGGGTCCTGTCCTCCCTCATCGACGGGCACATCGACTTCGCGCTCGACGACCGGGCGCTGATCACCCTGCACGACCGGGAGCTCGACCGGCTGCGGGACGCCGACCGCAAGCTCGTACGGCAGCTGCAGCGCCAGTACGTGGAGCTGTGGGTGGAGGTCGTGCGGGAGCTGCACCCGGAGGTCGTCGAGGCGGAGGTGCGCGTCTCCGTGCACGCGGTCTTCGGCCTGTTGAACTCCACCCCCCACCTGGCGGCCCTGGGGCGGGAGGCGACGGAGTCGCTGCTGCGCCGGCTCGCGCACGGGGCGTTCGGGGCGCTGTCGGCATGACCCGGGGCGTCCGCGGACCGGAATGGACGCGCCGCCTCCGCCCGCGCGGCGGCAGAATGGCCCGTATGCCGAAGCCGATAGAGACGCCGAGCCGTGCCGAACTCATCGACCATCTGGTCCGCACGCGGATCGCGGGACAGGTCGCGACCCCGCGCGAGAACAACCTGAGCCACTACCGCAAGCTCGCCAACGGCGACCGGCACTACTGGCTCGGCCTGGAGCTGGGCGACCGGTGGACGGACGAGCAGGACGTGCTCGCGGTGATGGCGGAGCGGTGCGGGGTCGTGGACGACCCGGCGTTCCGGTACGGCCAGGACACCATCGACCCGGAGCTGACCGTGGCCGGCCTGGAGCGGCTGGCGGCGCGGCTGCGCAAGGCGGCGCTGGACCGGCAGAGCGTGCTGTTCGCCACCGGACACCCGGGCGGGCTGCTGGACGTCCACCGGGCCACGGCGGCGGCCCTGCGCGCCGCGGGCTGCGAGATCGTGGTCATCCCCTCGGGCCTGGTGGCCGACGAGGGCTCGGTGTGGCAGTTCGCGGACGTCGCCGTGCTGGAGCGGGGCGCGACCCTGTGGCACACCCACTCGCCGGAGCCGATGGCCGCGATCCTCGATGCCCTGACGGCCGAGAACCGCCCGCAGCCGGACCTGGTCGTCGCCGACCACGGCTGGGCGGGCTGCGCGGCCCAGCGCGGCCTGGACGCGGTCGGCTACGCCGACTGCAACGACCCGGCCCTCTTCCTCGGCGAGGCCGAAGGCACCCTCCAGGTGGTGATCCCCCTGGACGACCACGTCCGCGACCCGCGCTTCTACGACCCGGTGGTGGCGTACTTGCTGAACGCGGCGGGCCTGCAGGGCGCGTGACGGCGCAGGCGGCGGAAGGTCCCGGCCGGTACTGATCGGGCCGGGGGTCCTTCGCCACCGCCTCCGCAGACGCCGCGGACGCTCCGATGCCGCGGCGCGCATCGCCGGACCCGTTGTCGGTGGCGGCGGTTACGTTCGGCCCATGGTGAAGCCTCCGAAGAGACGCAATCCGCTGTCCGTGCTGGCCGACGATCCCCAAGGGCGTTCCCTCGGGCTGGACTTGCCGCCCGGGACGGTCATCGACAGGCCCGGGCGGCGGCGGCGGGGCAAGGCGGCGGAGCCGCTGCTGTGGGTGTCCGGCGAGAGCGTGGGCGTCGGTGCGCTCGCCACGCACCGCGGCCCGGCACTCGCGGCCGCCGGGCTGCAGGCGGTGCTGTTCCAGGACCGCCGCGGGCTCGAACGGTGGTGGGAGGACCGGGAGTTCGTACCGGACCGGATGTCCGACCCCGATGACCACCACGTCGAGCCGGTGCTGCGCGCGTTCTGGAGCAGGGTGGTCCCCGATCCGGAGGAGGGGGAGGAGGGTGAGGAGATCATCGCGCCCTTCGCCAGGGACTGGCCCGGACTCGCGGTGCCCGGGCCCGCGGGTGGACCGGACGCGGTGGATCCGGAGGTCGCGGCCTGTGAGGTGGCGGACGAGCTGATCGAGAGCGGTTCCCTGCCGGGCCCGCGGCTCGCGCTGGTCCCCGCCGGCCGCGGGGCCGACGTGCCCACCGCGCTGGGCTGGGGCGGGCCGACCAACTACGAGAACGACACCGCCCTCATCAGTACCGTCCTGCGGTCCTGGGAGGAGCGCTTCGGCGCCCGCCTCGTCGCCCTCGGCTTCGACGAACTCCACGTGTCCGTGGCGGCCCCGCCGCGTACGGTCGTCCAGGCGCTGCCGGTCGCCGCGGAGCACTTCGCCTTCGCGCCCGACAACGTCTGGCAGGGCTGCGGCACGATCCGCGCCTACGCGGACGAGGCGGTCGCCGGCAGCGACCACTGGGGATTCTGGTGGGACTGAGGCCGCCCGGCGCGTTCCTCACGCACGCGGAACGCGGACGACACCCTCCTGGATGACGGTCACGGCCAGTCGGCCGTCCTGGGTCCAGATGCGGGCCTGGCCCAGGCCGCGGCCGGCGGCCGCGGAGGGGGACTCCTGGTCGTACAGGAGCCATTCGTCCGCGCGGAACGGCCGGTGGAACCACATCGCGTGGTCCAGCGAGGCGCCGACCACGTCGCCCACCGCCCAGCCGCCCCGGCCGTGCGCGAGCAGCACCGAGTCCAGCAGGGTCATGTCGGAGACGTAGGTGGCGAGGCAGGTGTGCAGGAGGGGGTCGGCGCTGTCCAGCTTGCCGGCCGTGCGGAACCACACCTGCGAGCGCGGCTCCACCGGTTCGCCGACGCTGCCCCAGGGCGGGGTCGTGGCGTACCGGAGGTCCACCGCCTCGCGGGTCTCGATCAGCCGCTCCACCGTGCCCGGGTCTCGGAAGATCTCCCGGTACGCGGGCAGCGACTCGGCCGCGGTGGGCAGGGACTCCGGGTCCGGGGCCGAGGGCATCGCGACCTGGTGGTCGAGGCCGTCCTCGTACGTCTGGAACGACGCGGAGAGGTGGAAGATCGGCTGGCCGTGCTGGACGGCGACGACGCGGCGCGTGGTGAAGGAGCGCCCGTCACGGATCCGGTCCACCGAGTACACGATGGGCGCACCCGTGTCGCCGGTGCGCAGGAAGTACGAGTGCAGCGAGTGCGCGGTGCGGTCCGCGGGGACGGTCCGCCCGGCCGCGACCAGGGCCTGGGCCGCGACCTGACCGCCGAAGACGCGCGGGACCAGCGAAGGCCGGCTGGTGCCGCGGAAGATGTTCTCCTCGATCTGCTCGAGGTCGAGCAGATCGAGGAGCGACGTCAGTGCCTCGTTCATGGGGGAAGGGTAGGTGCCCGGATTCCTTACAGGCCCATGGACTTGGCGATGATGGACTTCATGACCTCGCTGGTGCCGCCGTAGATGCGGTTCACGCGGTTGTCGGCGTACAGGCGCGCGATCGGGTACTCGTTCATGTAGCCGTAACCGCCGTGCAGCTGGAGGCACTTGTCGATCACGCGGTGCGCGACCTCAGTGCAGAACAGCTTCGCGGACGCGGCCTCGGCGGCGGTCAGCTCACCGGCGTCCAGGGCCTCGAGGGCGCGGTCGGCGACGGCCTCGGCGGCGTCCACCTCGGCCTGGCAGGCGGCCAGTTCGAACTTGGTGTTCTGGAAGTGCGAGACCGGCTTGCCGAAGACGGTGCGCTCCGTCACGTACTCCTGGGCGAACCGGATGGCGGCCTTGGCCTGCGCGTACGCGCCGAAGGCGATGCCCCAGCGCTCGGAGGGAAGGTTCGCACCGAGGTAGTAGAAGCCCTTGTTCTCCTCGCCGAGCAGGTCCTCGACCGGCACCTTCACGTCGACGAACGCCAGCTCGGCGGTGTCGGAGGTGCGCAGGCCCAGCTTGTCCAGCTTGCGGCCGATGGAGTAGCCCTCGGACTTGGTGTCCACGGCGAAGAGGGAGATGCCGAAGCGGCGGTCCTCGGCGCTCGGGGCGGAGGTGCGGGCGCAGACGATCACGCGGTCGGCGTGCACGCCACCGGTGATGAAGGTCTTGGCGCCGTTGAGGACGTAGTGGGTGCCGTCGTCGGAGAGCTTGGCGGTGGTCTTCATGCCCGCGACGTCGGAGCCGGTGCCCGGCTCGGTCATCGCCAGCGCCCACATCTCCTCACCGGAGACGAACTTCGGGAGGTAACGCTTCTTCTGCTCGTCGTCGGCGAGCATCTTGATGTAGGGCAGGGCGAGCAGCACGTGCACGCCGGAGCCGCCGAAGTTGACGCCCGCGCGCGAGGTCTCCTCGTACAGGACGGCCTCGAACTTGTGGGTGTCCAGGCCCGCGCCGCCGAACTCCTCGGGGACGTTGATGCCGAAGATGCCCAGCTCGCCGAGCTTGTAGTAGAAGTCGCGCGGCGCCTGTCCCGCGGCGAACCACTCGTCGTAGACGGGGACGACCTCGGCTTCGATGAAGGCGCGGATGGTCTCGCGGAACGCCTCGTGGTCCTCGTTGAACACCGTACGGCGCACGGCCGGCTCCCTTCGGTCGCGGCAGTCCGCCGCCTGAATCTAAGCGCTTGCTCAGATTAAGTTACCGGCGGGTTGTCTCCCGTGTCCAGAGCGGGTGACCGACCTCATGCCGGGGCGGCGGCGCAACCGCGGGCGCGCTCGGCCCGCGGCCGGCCGAGGTGTTCAGCGCGCGGCCGGGTCGAGGTGCTCGGCCAGCGCCTCGTGGGTGAGGTGGACTCCGGCCCGCAGGACCGCGTCGCGACGGCCGGGATGCGCGGCCCGGTGCCGCAGTTCGAGCTCCCGGGCGAGCCGCAGCCGATGCACGTAGTCCTCGCCGCGCAGGGCCGCGTCGAGGGCCGAGGCGGTCGCCCCGATCAGCGGCGCCATGGCGCGCAGCGCCTCGTCGGCGCCGCCCGGGAGGGCTTCCGGCGGCTCGGCGCCGGCCTTCCCGCGCTCGCCGTCGGCGGAGGAGGACCGGACCTCCAGCTCCCGCGCGAGGAACAGCAGGGCCGGCGCCGTCCGCGCGGCCAGCCGCAGCCGGGGCCGGAGCGTGTCCGCCGCCCCGGCCGGGGGCCGCCGCGGCGGCAGGAGCAGCAGGCGCTCCGTCCTGCGGTCCAGCGCGGCGGACAGTTCGTACGGGCGGCGCCACCGGGCGAAGGGGTCCGCCGGAGCGGGGCCCGTGGGCCGCCCGGCGGCGGCCCGCGCCGCGACCCGCTCCAGCAGGGCGCCGAGACCGGTGCGGTACTCCTCCAGGCCGCTCGCGGCCTCCCGGTACGCCGGGCATGCGGCACATCGTAGGGGGGCCCGACGGTCCCCGGCGGGCCCGCGGGAGCCGCGCCTCGCCGCGGTCAGCCGCCCGGCCGGGGCCGGGGCCGGGGGCGGGCGCCGGGGAGCCTTTCAGCCGCCCGGCCCCCGCGGCGGCTCCTCCCAGCGCAGGGCGAACCACAGCTCCATCCGGGTGTCGGGGTCGTCCAGGTCCCGCCCCAGCAGCTCCGCGCAGCGGGCCACGCGCTGGCGGACCGTGTTGCGGTGCACGCCGAGGGCGGCGGCGGTGCGGTCCCACCCCCCGTGGTGCGCCAGCCAGCCGCGCAGGGTCTCCCGCAGGACGGGGGAGAGGGGTGCGAGCAGGGCATCGGCGTGCGCGCGGGCCTCCGCCTCGCCGACCAGGCCCGAGAAACCGGGGGCTGCGTGCCGGGCCAGGGGGGTGCGCGCCGCCTCGGCGCGTTCCAGGGCCCGCCGGGCCTGCGCGTCGGCGGCGGGCAGCGCGTCGGGTGCGGCCGGGGCGCTCACCCCGAGGCGCCAGCCGGGCCGCGCGCCGGGATCCCGCTCGGTGAGCAGGCGTACGCGATCCCCGCGCGGGTCCACCAGTACGGTGCCCAGCGCGGCCGCCAGGGCCTGCGGGTCGCCCGCCCCGCGGGCGTGCACCACGTGCCAGGGCCCGGGGGAGAGGGCCGCGGCGGGATCGCCGTCGAGGAGCAGCCGGGTCAGGGCCGCTGCCTCCGGTCCCGCCGGGCGGTGCGCGGTGAGCAGGCTCAGCAGCACCGCCGCGACCGAGGCGATGGTGTGGTCGCCGGGGGCGCGGGCCGGCGTGGCCGTCCCGAGCGCCCGTACGGGTTCCGGCCCCGGCTCGGACGCGGGCTGCGGCGCGGCGTCCGGCCCGGCTGGCGTGCCGGGCTCCGGGCGGCCGTCGGGCACCGGGCCCGCCGCGGGGGCCGGGCCGCCCAGGGCGTGCGCCGTGAGGTGCCACCCGCCCGCCTGGTCGGTCGCCGTCGCGGGCCCGCCCGCCCGGCCGACGCGGGCCAGCAGTGCGCGCAGGGCCGCCGCGGCCTCCGCGGGGGGCGGGTTCCCCGCGGAGCGGTCGTCCGGCCGGAGCGTGACGTGGCCGCCCAGGCTCGCCGCGAGCCGCGACAGCACCGCCGGGACCGGATCGGGCCGGGCCGCGGCCGCCGCGAGGGACTGCTGGGCCTCGGTGACCCGGCGCAGCTCCCGCGTGCGGGCCCCCGCCATCAGCCGCCAGACCGTACGGGCCACCGCGCTGAAGGGGGTGCCGGGCGGGACCTCCAGGAGCGGGAGCCCGTGACGTTCGCAGGCCTCGGCCAGACCGGCGGGCACCCGCTCGTGCACGGGCGCCACGCCGAAGCCGAGCGCCGCCACCCCGGCCTTCGCCAGGCGGGCGACGTAGCCGTCGGGATCCGCGCCGAGCCCGGCCCCGGCCGTCAGCAGCAGCTCGCCGCCCAGCAGGTACGGGGACGGGTCCGCCATCTCGGAGGCGTGCACCCCGTGCACATCGGCCTCGGCGGGGCCTGCGAGCCGGCGCAGGCCCAGCTCCCGGTCGGGCAGCAGCGCGCCGAGGGGGACCGGTGCGGTG
>NZ_JARAYQ010000390.1:0-5617 GCF_033794505.1 Streptomyces sp. MB09-01
GGTGCCGGCCGGGGGCATACGGGGCGAAGCCGCAGGGGCAGTCACTTCACAGCGGATCCCCCGACTCCAGCCGAACGATCCTCGCAGGCGAACCCCCACCAGACCTGCCGGACACGCATCCTTACGGAAACCACGCGCATGGACTGCTTCCCTGACCGGTGAAGAGCGCGGCGCTCTTCCAGTCCCCACCCGCACCTCGGACCGTGCCGCCGGCCGCTCCGCCGCTGGGCCACGTCGAGCTGACCCGCGCCCAGGAGGAGCGGCAGGCCGAACTCGACGCAGCCCGACCCGCCAACCGCGACTTGACCCGCGCTCTCCACCAGCGGGGCTGAGGTTCATGGGACATCGATGAACATGTCCGAGGACTGCACCCCGGACGGTGGGGAGGGAGACCACCTGGTGAGGCCACGCTCCTGCGGGGTGCTGCCGACAGCCCTGCAGCCCTGTGGTCGCCCACTGCTCAGCGGGTCTCCGCGTGGCCGGCTCGAGTGGAGCCGGGGCTGCTGCGTTCCGGCGCAGCAGCCCCGTCGACGGCTGTCGCGCTGCTGGAGGGCAGTGCGGTCTTTTACTGGCGGGAGGGGGTTATTCCAACCATGCGCCATTCCCCTCCGACCAGTAGTCCTCACGTCGGGGCTCAGCAGCTTGTCAGGAGACCGTCGCCGGGGTGTCCCGCAGGGTGACGTTGGCGTGGCTCTCCTGGAAGCTCTGGTCTGAAACGAGGGTCAGCCGGGCGGTGGACTGGAACTCCGGCAGGGTAGTGGAGCCGCAGGAGACCATCGTGGTTTTGAGCTTGGCGATGGTCAGGGCGAGCCCTTCGTTGAGGTCGCCAGCGTAGGGGACGTAGCCGTCCACGCCTTCCTCGAAGATCAGCCCCTGGCCTCCCTGGCCGTAGCGCTGCCAGTTGCGGGCCCGGTTCGAACCCTCACCCCAGTACTCCTTCACGAAGCCGTCCCGGGTGGGCAGCTTCGCGCCGGCCGCCTGGTCGAAGCGTGCGAAGTAACGCCCCATCATGACGAAGTCGGCCCCCATCGCCAGCGCCAGGGCCACGTGGTAGTCGTGCACCAGCCCACCATCGGAGCAGATCGGCACGTACTCGCCGGTGCGTTCGCGGAAGGCGTCCCGGGCCGCCGCGACGTCCAGCACCGCGCTGGCCTGGCCGCGCCTCGATCGCCGACGCCTCGCCCGCGACGTGCCGCACCAGGGGCGTGCGCAAGTCAACCGTCGCAGCCGAGCAGGCGGTCCGAGTCCGGTTGGGCAAGAGCAGAAATTCGTTGAACGTCCGTGAGACCTCGGCGATGATCTGTGCCACTTGTTCCTCCTGACCCGTCGGCCGGAGCCCGACTGCCCCGCCGTGAGGACCGCCCCCATCCCAGGGCGCGGGCAGGCAGAGATCAGCACGGCAGCCGTGGAGGTGCCACCAACTGCGGCAGAGCCCTGACCGGCCCGTTGATCGAACGGGGGTGCGGTCGTGATCTGGCACCTTATCGATCACTAAGCCGCTGCACGAATCGTGGCCGACACCGGCCGCCGCCGCCTTCGGGTGGTTGCTTCAGGTCCTCGGCCCGGGCGGCGAGGTATTCGCCCCGGTCGCGTCTGGCGTAGGCGAACCAGCGGAGCGTTGTGGGGGTATCCCAGTCACGTGCCCCCTCGGCGCGGCCAAACCGCCAGGCCGCCGAACGCCGCTACCTGCGCCTGCGGCCCGGCACCGCCGGAATCACCGGCGAACAGCGCGTCCAGGCCACGCGCAACATGCGCGCCGCGGACCGCACTGTGACCGCTTGGGCCCGCGCCAACGAAGCCGACCTCCGCCGCCTCGCTGGCCAGATCGCCGCCCTCACCGGCCTGCCCCCCCCCGACGCCCAAGCGGCCGTGGACGAACTGAACGCGGCCCTTGCCGACGACGACGCGGCCCGCCTCGTGCGCCCCTTGACCGAGACCCGGCCCCATCTGCGACGCGAGCACACCGCCCTCGCCAAGCGCATCGACAGCAAGTGACCCGCGCCAACTCAGCGGACGGCCGCGCTTGGAACAGCGGCACCCAGGCGCAACCGTTTGAAGCGGACCAGGTGCCGGACGGGGCCTCGGTCTGCGGCCGGAGACCGGACGAGGGTAGGGCTGCCTGGCGCGCCGAGTCGGCGGCGCGCGCTCCGGGGCGGCGCGTGGCATGTGCCCGCGGGGCGGATCACTGACTGGTGACCGTTGCGGCGGCGAACAGTAGAGCAAGGCCGCCGCAGGCGTCGAAGACTCCGCACCATTCGGACCACTGCCGGGGCGCAACCTGGTCCCTCCTGTAGTGGACGGCGTCCCACACGGCGTGGCCCAGCCAGCCGGCCGCGAGGACGAGCAGGGCCAGGGCGCCGTCCAGGAAGACGGCTGACAGGGAGACGGCGGCGAAAGCGACGAGAGCGGCGAGCTGTCCGGCTAGGACGCCCGGGCGGTGCAGTTCGTGCCGGACCGCGCCGAAGAGGAGGTAGAACAGCGGCATCCCGGCGAGGACTCCTGCGAGGAACTCCGGTGCGGGTAGGCCGTCCACGAAGGTCAGGCCAGCCAGAGCCAGGGCGATCAGAGTGGGCCAGCGGTGTCCGATCGTGTGCATCCGGGTGCCTCCAATGTGCGGACGGGCGAGTGGGGACGACGTCACTGTCCGCGGCGGCCGGCCATGCAGGAAAGCAGTCGCTGCTGCGGTGTCCGTTCCCTTGGGGTACCCGTCCGTTCGGCCTAGGGTTGGCGCATGGCGGAGCGGCTCATGGTGGTGGTCGGTTACGAGGCGGCCGAGTTGTTGGACATCGCGTGCGTGACCACGACCCTGGCCATGGCCAACGGCATAGGGGCGCCCGAGGTCCCGTACCGGGTGCTCCTCGCAGGCCCGGGCGGCACTCCCCTCGTCTGCGGCTCGGGTCTCGTCCTGCGCAGCGAGCAATCCCTGGAGCGGCTGATCGGCCCCCTGGACACGCTGATCGTCTCCGGCGGAACGGGGTTCGAGCGGGCAGCGTCGGACACACGGCTCGTCGGGCACGTGCGCCGACTGGCCCGGGAGAGCCGGAGGGTGGCGTCGGTGTGCACGGGCGCGGGGGTGCTGGCCGCCGCCGGGCTACTGGACGGCCGGCGTGCGACCACGCACTGGCGCTTCGCCCGTCTGATCGCCGAGCGGCACCCGAACGTGGCCGTGGACCCCGCACCCATTTTCGTCCGCGACGGTCACGTCTACACGGCGGCCGGCGTGACGAGCGCGCTGGACCTCACCCTCGCATTCGTCGAGGAGGACCACGGCCCGGAACTGGCCCGCCAGGTGGCCCGGGACCTCGTGGTGTATCTCCAACGGCCTGGGAATCAGGCCCAGATGAGTCTATTCACCGCAGCTGTGCCGCCCCGGGACGACGTGGTCCGGGCGCTCGTCGAGCACATCGCTGCCCACCCTGACGACGACCTGCGCACGGCGAGGCTGGCCGCGCGGGCTGGGGTGACCGTGCGTCACCTCAATCGTCTTTTCACCCAGCAGGTTGGCCGGCCACCGGGCCGCTACGTCAGGCAGGCCCGCACCGAGGCGGCCGCGCAGCTGCTCGCCTCGACGACGCTGCCGATGTCGGGCGTGGCGGCGCGCTGTGGTTTCGGCAGCGCCGAGGCGTTGCGGCAGGCGTTCACAGAGCGGTTCGGGATCGCCCCGTCCCGCTACCGTGCGGCGATGCGCCCCGACTGATCCTGCCACGCTCGCCAGGACCTGACACCCACCGCGAAATCATCGCCGCGCGCGTGCTGCTGCACGTTCTCGGCGGTATCGGCGCTGATCTCCGCGACCAGCTCGGGGCGGACGAGGGTCACGTCCAGAACCTCGCGGCTGCCCCACGCCGACGCGAACCGCCACCCCTCCCAGGGACGTCCGGCATCGGCCGCGATCACGTTGCCGCCGACCAGACGCGCCAGCTCGGCACGCAGCGGGCCTGTGCGGCCGACCGAGCGGAGCTGGCCGGCGGCCTCGCGGCGGCCCAGGAGGAGGAGCTGTGGTCGGATCCGGGTCCCCGTAGCGGCGCCGATGATCGCTTCGGTCGTGTCGCGGCAGCGGAGTTTGTACCAACCTATGTGTCCTGGCAGGTAGGGCTGTTCGCCGCCGAGACCCACCTGCACGTGGACACGGTCCGGACCTGGCGCGGCCGGTTCGCCCACGGCGAGCTGCCGGCCCTGGCCGACCGCAAGCGCTCCGGGCGCCCCGCCCGTTTCACTCCTGCGCAGGTCGCCGAGGCCAAGGCACTGGCCTGCCAGCTGCCCGCCGAGACGGGCGTGCCGCTGTCGGAAGACCAGACGCGACAAACTCGCCAGCGGACAGCTGAGGCGCTCGCCGAACTCGGCATCACCTTGGCCCGATAAATGAGGCAGCTGAAACCTCATGGAGCCCGCGGACGATCCTCTGAGAAGATCCCCACCATGCCGAGTCCCACCGCAGAAGAACTGCGCGCCTCAATCGGTGGGCTGTCCCCCGAGCTGGCACAGCGGGCCGCCGACCGCATCGATGAATGCAGAGCCCTGCTCGCGGCAGGCATCGACATGGACGCCGTCCAGCAGCATCTGAAAGACGAAGGCGTCCCCATCGTGATCGCAGTGCTCATCACCACCAGGCTGATCGGCGACCACCCCGGCAAACTGAAGGCTGCACGAGAGATCGTCGAATGCAGCCCAGCACGCACGCACAGCGCTGCGCTGCGCTGAGCAGGCCACCGCACTGAACGACACCTGCTCCAGGTGGCTGCGCAGCAGCACCGCACCACGATCCGGCTCACCACCCGCAGCAGCGCCGCTCGACAGCGACCGGCACGCCGCGACTGGCTCGACCAGGCGCAGCTCGCCGCGCTCGCCGAGCTGGGCGTCGACTGGGCGTGGTAGAGGGTTGGGGCGGCCCGGTGTTACTGCTGCCCCCAGAGCGCTCCGGGCACCGGGCTGGCCTCACCCGTGCCGCAAAACCGAGGGTGCTCATCCTCGACTTGCGGCGACCGTCCTGCCATGGCTGGTTAGTCTCGGGGCATGCGGATCTCTGTTTCCTCGGACATGGACGAACCCGTGGCTCGCGCACTCCTCAAGCAACTACGAGACCGCGGACACGACGTGATGACGTACGGGGCGCTCAGCCCCGGCGATGATCCGCAGTGGGCAGCCTGCTCGGAGGCGGCGGCCCGCGAGGTAGCCGCCGGGAACGCCGACCAGGCGGTCGTATGCTGCTGGACCGGTACGGGCGCGTCGATCGCCGCGAACAAGGTTCCCGGCGTGCGCGCTGCCCTGTGCACGGACGCCTACACGGCGGACGGTGCGCGCCGCTGGAATGACGCCAACGTGCTCGCGCTCAGCCTGCGCCTGACCTCGGAACCGCTACTCAAAGAGATCCTCGACGCCTGGTTCGCCGCCGAGGCGAGCGCGGACGCCGAGGACCGAGAGAACGTAGCGCGCGTCAATCGGCTCGACAACACGAAACCCACGCCCTGAATGAAGGCAGTGACGCCGGCGGGTGGAGCGATTGCTCCCGGCACCGCGGTCGAGACCGCGCAGCAGCAGGCGGGACGGTCGCCGGGGCGGCGGGCGCCGCAGGTGCGGCGGCAACCGGGGCGGGCCGGCGGCGGGAGCAGGGCCGGGC
>NZ_JARAYQ010000391.1:0-5598 GCF_033794505.1 Streptomyces sp. MB09-01
AGGAACTTCAGATTTTTATAAGGGACGGGGTCTCGGGTCAGGCCAGTGCGGCGCCGATCGCCTCGGCCACCGGGGTCGTCGGCCGTCCGATCAGCCGGGCCAGGTCGCCGCTGGTGCCCGCCAGCCGGCCGCGTGCGATCGCCGCGTCCACGTCGACGAGGACCGCGGCGAAAGGCGCGGGGACGCCGGCGCCCGTCAGGATCGTCAGGTGCTCGCCGGCCGTGACCTCCTCGTACGCGATCTCGCGGCCCGTGTGCGCCGACAGCGTCGCCGCGTACTCCGTGAAGCTCCAGGCGGTGTCGCCGGAGAGCTCGTAGACCCGGTTCAGATGGCCCTCGCCGGTGAGCACCTCGGCCGCGGCGGCCGCGTAGTCGGCCCGCGCCGCCGAGGCGACCCGGCCCCCGCCCGCATTGGCCACGACCGCTCCGTGCTCCAGGACGGCGGGCAGGTTGCGGGTGTAGTTCTCGTGGTACCAGCCGTTGCGCAGGAAGGTGTACGGGATCCCGGAGTCGAGGATGGCCTGCTCGGTGCCCCTGTGGTCGGCGGCGAGGTCGAAGTCCGCCTCGGGGCCGCCGAGGATGCCGGTGTAGGCGAACTGCGCCACGCCCGCCGCCCGCGCGGCCTCCAGTACGGCGGTGTGCTGCTCCACGCGCCGCCCGACCTCGTTGCCGGAGATGAGCAGAACCCGGTCGCCGGCCCGGAAGGCCCCGGCCAGGGCTTCGGCGTCGTCGTAGTCGGCGACGCGGACCTCGACACCGCGCTCCGCCAGGTCGGCGGCCTTCTCCTTGTCGCGGACGACGACGGCGACCTCGTCGGCGGGGAGACGGTTCAGCAGCTCCCCGACGACGAGACGGCCGAGGGCTCCGGTGGCAGCGGTGACGACGATGCTCATGATGACTCTTCCCGTGGGGCGGCGCTGGCCAGTGACACCACCCTACGGGAAGCGCTAACTTTTCGAAAGTATCCTCTGTGGGATCGTGTGCGGGATGCGGGAGAGATGCGCCGAAGCCCGGATCCTCTGGGAGATCCGGGCTTCGTCGGCTTCGTACGGCCGTGTCCGAGTCCGTGGGTGCGTCGGTGTCCGCGTCGTGCGGGTCAGCCGACGACGGTCCAGGTGTCGTTGCCGGTCAGCAGCGCACCCAGGTCGCCCTTGCCGCTGCGGTCGATCGCCGTGTCGAGCTGGTCGGCCATGAGGGTGTCGTAGACGGGCCGCTCGACGCTGCGGAAGACCCCGATGGGGGTGTGGTGCAGGGTGTCGGGGTCGGCCAGGCGGGAGAGCGCGAACGCCGTGGTGGCGCTGGCGGTCTTCGCGTCGTGGACCAGGATCTGCGACTCGTTGGCCGGGGTGACGTCGACGACTTCGAGGTCGCCGGTGGCCGGGTTGCGCACGACGCCCTTCGCACCGTCCGCCCCGAAGCGGATCGGCCGGCCGTCCTCCAGCCGGATCACGGCCTCCAGTGCCTGGTCCTTGTCCTTGAGGACCTCGAAGGCGCCGTCGTTGAAGATGTTGCAGTTCTGGTAGATCTCGACGAGCGCCGTGCCCTGGTGGTCGGCCGCCGCGCGCAGCACCTCGGTGAGGTGCTTGCGGTCGGAGTCGACGGTACGGGCGACGAAGGAGGCCTCGGCGCCGATCGCCAGCGACACCGGGTTGAAGGGCGCGTCCAGCGAGCCCATCGGCGTGGACTTGGTGATCTTGCCGACCTCGGACGTGGGGGAGTACTGCCCCTTGGTCAGCCCGTAGATCCGGTTGTTGAACAGCAGGATCTTGAGGTTGACGTTCCGGCGCAGGGCGTGGATCAGGTGGTTGCCGCCGATGGAGAGCGCGTCGCCGTCGCCCGTGACGACCCAGACGGAGAGGTCGCGGCGGGAGGTGGCGAGGCCGGTCGCGATGGCGGGCGCGCGGCCGTGGATGGAGTGCATCCCGTACGTGTTCATGTAGTACGGGAAGCGGGAGGAGCAGCCGATTCCGGAGACGAAGACGATGTTCTCCTTCGCCAGCCCCAGCTCGGGCATGAAGCCCTGAACGGCGGCGAGCACGGCGTAGTCGCCGCAGCCCGGGCACCAGCGGACCTCCTGGTCCGACTTGAAGTCCTTCATCGACTGCTTGGACTCGGACTTGGGCACCAGCGAAAGCAGTGTGCGGGACCCTTCGGTCACGGTCACCTCAGTCATTGATGGCCTCCTCGAGAACCTTGGCGAGCTGCTCCGCCTTGAACGGCATTCCGTTGACCTGGGTGTACGACTGGGCGTCGACCAGGTATTTCGCCCGGACCAGGGTGGCGAGCTGCCCGAGGTTCATCTCCGGCACCACTACCTTCTCGTAACGCTCCAGGACCTCGCCGAGATTCCTGGGGAAGGGGTTCAGGTGGCGCAGGTGGGCCTGGGCGATGGGGAGTCCGGCGTTCCGCAGCCGGCGGACGGCCGCGGTGATGGGGCCGTAGGTGGACCCCCAGCCGAGGACCAGGGTGGTGGCTCCGTCCGGGTCGTCGACGTCCAGGTCCGGCACCCGGATCCCGTCGATCTTGGCCTGGCGGGTGCGGACCATGAGGTCGTGGTTGGCGGGGTCGTAGGAGATGTTGCCGGTGCCGTCCTGCTTCTCGATGCCGCCGATGCGGTGTTCGAGGCCGGGCGTGCCGGGGACGGCCCAGGGCCGGGCGAGCGTCTCCGGGTCCCGCTTGTACGGCCAGAAGACCTCGGTGCCGTCGGCGAGGGTGTGGTTCGCGCCGGTGGCGAACTTGACCTTCAGGTCGGGCAGGTCCGTGATCTCCGGGATCCGCCAGGGCTCGGACCCGTTGGCGAGGTAGCCGTCGGAGAGCAGGAAGACCGGAGTCCGGTAGGCGAGCGCGATCCGGGCCGCGTCGAGGGCGGCGTCGAAGCAGTCCGCGGGGGTCCGCGGGGCCACGATCGGCACGGGCGCCTCGCCGTTGCGTCCGAACATGGCCTGGAGGAGGTCCGCCTGCTCCGTCTTCGTCGGCAGGCCGGTGGAGGGGCCGCCGCGCTGGATGTCCACGATCAGCAGCGGCAGCTCCAGCGACACCGCGAGACCGATCGTCTCCGACTTGAGCGCCACACCGGGCCCGGAGGTGGTGGTCACCCCGAGCGCACCGCCGAAGGCCGCGCCGAGGGCCGCGCCGATACCGGCGATCTCGTCCTCGGCCTGGAAGGTCCGCACGCCGAAGTTCTTGTGCTTCGAGAGCTCGTGCAGGATGTCCGAGGCCGGAGTGATCGGGTAGGAGCCCAGGTAGAGGGGCAGGTCGGCCTGCTGGCTCGCGGCGATGAGGCCGTAGGAGAGGGCCAGGTTCCCCGAGATGTTGCGGTAGGTGCCGGTGGGGAAGGCGCGGGTGGCCGGAGCGACCTCGTAGGAGACCGCGAAGTCCTCCGTCGTCTCGCCGAAGTTCCAGCCGGCCCGGAAGGCGACGATGTTCGCCTCGGCGATCTCCGGATTCTTCGCGAACTTCTGCCGCAGGAACTTCTCGGTGCCCTCGGTGGGCCGGTGGTACATCCACGACAGCAGGCCCAGCGCGAACATGTTCTTGCTGCGCTCGGCCTCCTTGCGGGAGAGCCCGAAGTCCTTCAGGGCTTCGACCGTCAGGGTGGTCAGCGGTACCGGGTGGAGGTTGTAGGCATCCAGGGAGCCGTCTTCCAGTGGCGAGGTCTCGTAGCCGACCTTGGCCATGGGGCGCTTGGTGAACTCGTCCGTGTTGATGATGATGTCCGCCCCGCGCGGCACGTCCGCGATGTTCGCCTTCAGCGCCGCCGGATTCATCGCCACCAGCACGTTCGGGGCGTCGCCCGGCGTGAGGATGTCGTGGTCGGCGAAGTGGAGCTGGAAGGAGGAGACACCCGGGAGGGTTCCGGCGGGGGCGCGGATCTCGGCGGGGAAGTTCGGCAGCGTCGACAGGTCGTTTCCGAACGACGCGGTCTCCGAGGTGAAACGGTCACCGGTGAGCTGCATACCGTCACCGGAGTCACCCGCGAACCGGATGATCACGCGATCGAGACGCCGTACTTCCTTGCTGCCCGGGCTCGCCGGAGTGCGTTGTCCACCGACAACCGCACCCCCAGCCCCGTCGGCCTGCTCGGCTGGGCTGCTGACCTGGCTGGTCACTGAACTGGACCTCCTTCGAGGCGTGAGCACCCCCAGAACCCACCCTACGTCGGTAGGGATCAGGCTCCCCGGAGGCGACCACATTCTGGACCGTAGGACCGCCCTTCGAGACGGCCCGACCGGTATGCCGTATCTGACAGAGTGTCAGTCGATCAAGATTTCAGATAGGTGAGAACGGCCAGTACACGCCGGTGATCCCCGTCACTCGGCGAGAGGCCCAGCTTCATGAAGATGTTGCTGACGTGCTTTTCCACTGCTCCGTCACTCACGACCAGTTGTTTCGCCACCGCGGAATTGGTACGCCCTTCGGCCATCAGCCCGAGCACCTCGCGCTCGCGCGGGGTCAGCCCCGCCAGGACGTCCTGCTTCCGGCTCCGGCCGAGCAGCTGCGCGACGACCTCGGGGTCCAGGGCCGTACCGCCCCGCGCCACCCGCACCACCGCGTCCAGGAACTCCCGCACCTCGGCCACCCGGTCCTTGAGCAGGTACCCCACCCCGGTGCTCGACCCGGCCAGCAGTTCGGTGGCGTACTGCTCCTCCACGTACTGCGACAGCACGAGCACGCCTATCCCGGGATAGTCCTGGCGCAGCCGTACGGCCGCCCGTACGCCCTCATCGGTGTGGGTCGGCGGCATCCGCACGTCGGCCACCACCACATCCGGCAGCGCGTCCTCGGCCGCCAGGTCCGCGATCGTCTTGAGCAGGGCTTCCGCGTCCCCGACGCCCGCCACGACGTCATGCCCCCGGTCGGTCAGCAGCCGGGTCAGGCCCTCACGCAGCAGCACTGAATCCTCGGCGATGACCACCCGCACCCTGTCTTCCACGATTTTGCAGCTCCCGCGTCCACTCGTTTCCCGCACTACACGACTCAGCCAAGCATCCCAGCCTTAAGTCCTGGTGAAGGCAGAGCCGGGACAACAGGTGGGCGTCCGGGGGCAGTTTTCACGAACCGGAAGGTCACATGCCGCGCGATTCACGGCCCCGCCGGCGTGTGAGGGGTAGCCCGAGGCCGTGCCCACGAAGCGCCGACCGCGGCAATTCCAAGCCCGTCCGGAGTTCGGGGAGCGGGCGCGGGGGCCGTGTCCACGAAGCGTCGGCCGCGCCAGATCCAGCCCGTCCGGAGTTCGGGGAGTGGGCGCGGGGCCGTGCCTACGAAGCGTCGGCCGCGCCGATTCCAGCCCCTCCGGCGTTTGAGGAGCGGGGTGCGGGGCGGAGCCCCGGTCTTCCAGCCCCGCCGGCGTTTGAGGCGTGGCTCGGGCCGTGCCCCAGGAGGCGCCGCCGCAGCGGACACGCGAGCGGGACCCCCACCCACCCGGACAGGAGTCCCGCTCACCAGCAGAAAGAAGGGGGCCCGGGGGCCGGGGAGAGGCGGCCTCAGCCCCGGTCCCGCCACGGCAGCTCCGCGGTGACCGTCGTCCCCGCACCCGCAGGCGAATCCACCACCAGCACCCCATCCACCGCATCCAGCCGCCCGGTCAACCCCGCCAACC
>NZ_JARAYQ010000392.1:0-5557 GCF_033794505.1 Streptomyces sp. MB09-01
CCCCCGGGACCCATTCATGACTGACAAGACCGCGGGCGGCGACGTCCGCCTCTCCGGGATCAGCAAGCACTACGGCACCTTCACCGCCGTGCACCCGCTGGATCTCACCATCCCCCAGGGCTCCTTCTTCGCCCTGCTCGGCGCCTCGGGCTGCGGGAAGACCACCACCCTGCGCATGATCGCCGGCCTGGAGGAGCCCTCCACCGGCACGGTCCACCTCGGCGACCGGGAGGTCACCCACCTGCCGCCCTACAAGCGCCCGGTCAACACGGTCTTCCAGAGCTACGCGCTGTTCCCGCACCTGAACATCTACGAGAACGTCGCCTTCGGGCTGCGCCGCCGCGGCATCAAGTCGGTCAAGAAGCAGGTCGACGAGATGCTGGAGCTCGTCCAGCTCGGTCAGTTCGCCCAGCGCAAGCCGCACCAGCTCTCCGGAGGCCAGCAGCAGCGCGTCGCCGTCGCCCGCGCCCTGATCAACCACCCGCAGGTGCTGCTCCTCGACGAGCCGCTCGGCGCCCTCGACCTCAAGCTGCGCCGCCAGATGCAGCTGGAGCTCAAGCGGATCCAGACCGAGGTCGGCATCACCTTCGTGCACGTCACGCACGACCAGGAGGAGGCCATGACGATGGCCGACACGGTCGCCGTGATGAACGGCGGCCGCGTCGAGCAGCTGGGCGCCCCCGCCGAGCTGTACGAGAACCCGGGCACCACCTTCGTCGCCAACTTCCTCGGCACCTCGAACCTCATCGAGGCGAACGTGGAGTCCGCCGCGTCCGACGTCGTCGTCTCGGCCTCCGGCACCACCCTCCGGCTGCCCGCCGGCCGATGTTCGACCACACCCCGCGCCGGCGGAAAGCTGCTGGTCGGAGTGCGCCCGGAGAAGATGTCGCTGGTCCACGCCGACGAGGAGCACACCATCGCGGCCGGCCGCAACAAGGTCCCGGGCCGGATATCGAACTCCTCCTTCATCGGCGTCTCCACCCAGTACGTGATCGACAGCCAGGTCTGCCCCGAGCTGGAGGTGTACGCCCAGAACATCGAGCGGGACGCCCGCCTGGTCCCGGGCGCCGAGGTGATCCTGCACTGGAACCCGGAGCACACCTTCGGACTCGACGCCGCCCAGGACATCGACGCGGGCATCGAGACCGTCGAGGAGAGCGCGTGACCAGCCCCGCCACCGACACAGCGCCGCCCCTGGCGCCCGCCTCCGCCGAACCCCCGGTGCACAAGCCCTCCGTGCGCAAGCGGCTGATCCCGTACTGGCTGCTGCTCCCCGGCATCCTGTGGCTGCTGGTCTTCTTCGTGCTGCCGATGATCTACCAGGCCTCCACCTCGGTGCAGACCGGCTCCCTCGAGGAGGGCTTCCGGGTCACCTGGCACTTCCAGACGTACTGGGACGCGCTCACCGAGTACTACCCGCAGTTCCTGCGCTCCCTGCTGTACGCCGGCACGGCGACCGTGCTGTGCCTGCTGCTCGGGTACCCCCTGGCCTACCTGATCGCCTTCAAGGCGGGCCGCTGGCGCAACCTCCTGCTGGTCCTGGTCATCGCCCCGTTCTTCACCAGCTTCCTGATCCGCACGCTGGCCTGGAAGACGATCCTGGCCGACGGCGGCCCGGTGGTCGAGGTGCTCAACACCGTCGGTTTCCTCGACGTCACCAGCTGGCTCGGCATGACCGAGGGGGACCGGGTGCTGGCCACGCCGCTCGCGGTCGTCTGCGGTCTGACGTACAACTTCCTCCCCTTCATGATCCTGCCGCTGTACTCCTCGCTGGAGCGCATCGACACCCGCCTCCACGAGGCGGCCGGGGACCTGTACGCCCACCCCGCCACGGTCTTCCGGAAGGTGACCTTCCCGCTCTCCATGCCGGGCGTGGTCTCCGGGACCCTGCTCACCTTCATCCCCGCGAGCGGCGACTACGTCAACGCCGAACTGCTCGGCTCCACGGACACCCGGATGATCGGCAACGTCATCCAGTCGCAGTACCTGCGGATCCTCGACTACCCGACGGCGGCCGCGCTGTCCTTCATCCTCATGGCCATCGTGCTGATCATGGTCACCATCTACATCCGCCGAGCGGGGACGGAGGACCTGGTCTGATGCGCACACCCCTCACCTGGCTCCGGCGCAATCTGGTCGTCATCGCGGGGCTCGGCACGCTCGCGTACATGATCCTGCCGAACGTCGTCGTCACCGTCTTCTCCTTCAACAACCCCACCGGGCGGTTCAACTACGCCTGGCAGGAGTTCTCGCTGGACGCGTGGAAGGACCCCTGCGGGGTCGCCGACATGTGCGGCTCGCTCTCGCTGTCGCTCCAGATCGCGCTGTGGTCCACCCTCGCCGCGACCGCCCTGGGCACCGCCATAGCCTTCGCGATGGTCCGCTACCGGTTCCGCGGACGCAGCGCGGTCAACTCGCTGATCTTCCTGCCCATGGCCATGCCGGAGATCGTGATGGCGGCCTCGCTGCTCGCGCTCTTCCTCAACATGGGCATCCAGCTGGGCTTCTGGACGATCCTGATCGCCCACATCATGTTCTGCCTCAGCTTCGTCGTCGCCGCCGTCAAGGCGCGTGTCCTGTCCATGGACCCGCGGCTGGAGGAGGCCGCCCGGGACCTCTACGCGGGGCCGGTGCAGACCTTCGTACGGGTCACCCTGCCGATCGCGGCCCCCGGCATCGCGGCGGGCGCGCTGCTCTCCTTCGCGCTCTCGTTCGACGACTTCATCATCACCAATTTCAACTCGGGCAACACCGTCACCTTCCCCATGTTCGTGTGGGGATCGGCCCAGCGCGGTACGCCCGTGCAGATCAACGTCATCGGCACGGCGATGTTCGTCGTCGCGGTGCTGGTGGTCCTCGTCGGCCAGATGGTCGGCAACCGCCGCAAGAAGGCACAACCGAAGTAGAGCCCTGTAGGGAGTTGGAAGACATGGCCCCAGTCGCCATGCGTAGTGTTGCGAAATCCCTTTCCGAAGCGAAGCCGGTCTCGTACTGGCTGGACGACCCCGGCAAGCCCGCGCCGCAGCCGGCGCTGACCTCGGACGAGCGCTGCGACCTGCTGGTCGTCGGCGGCGGCTACAGCGGGCTGTGGACCGCGCTGCTCGCCAAGGAGCGCGACCCCGGGCGGGACGTCGTACTGATCGAGAGCAAGGAGGCGGGCTGGGCCGCCTCCGGTCGCAACGGCGGTTTCTGCGCCGCCTCCCTCACCCACGGGCTCGCCAACGGGCTGGCCCGCTGGCCGGACGAGCTCGCCCGGCTGGAGGAACTCGGCGCCCGCAACCTCGACGCCATCGAGGAGGCCGTCGCCCGCTACGGCATCGACTGCGACTTCGAGCGGAGCGGCGAGATCGACGTCGCCACCGAGCCGCACCAGGTGGAGGAGCTGCGCGAACTCCACGAGGAGGCGCAGCGCCTCGGCCTGGCCGGCGGCTCCGAATGGCTGGACGCGGAGGCGCTGCGCGCCGAGGTCGACTCGCCCACCTTCCTCGCGGGCCTCTGGGACCGCGACGGCGTCGCCATGCTCAACCCCGCGAGGCTGGCCTGGGGCCTCAAGCAGGCCTGCCTCGACCTCGGGGTGCGGATCTACGAGAACACCCGCGGCCTGAAGATGTCCGCGGTCGGCACCGGAATGGCCGTCCAGACCCCCTACGGCACGATCCTCGCCCGCCGGGTCGCCCTCGGCACCAACATCTTCCCCTCGCTGGTCAGGCGGATCCGTCCCTTCACGGTTCCGGTCTACGACTACGCGCTGATGAGCGAACCGCTGGACGAGGCCCAGCTCGCCGCGATCGGCTGGAAGAACCGGCAGGGGCTCGGCGACAGCGCCAACCAGTTCCACTACTTCCGGATCACCAAGGACCACCGGATCCTGTGGGGCGGCTACGACGCGATCTACCCCTACCGGGGGAAGCTCGACTCCGAGTACGACCACCGCCCCGAGACGTACCTCAAGCTCGCGGAGCACTTCTTCACCGCCTTCCCGCAGCTGGAGGGGCTGAAGTTCAGCCATGCCTGGGGCGGTGCCATCGACACCTGCTCGCGCTTCTCCGCCTTCTTCGGCACGGCGCACTCCGGGAAGGTGGCCTACGCGGCCGGCTACACCGGGCTCGGGGTGGGCGCCACCCGGTTCGGCGCCGACGTGATGCTGGACCTGCTCGACGGCCTCGACACCGAGCGCACCCGGCTGGAGATGGTGAAGTCCAAGCCGATGCCGTTCCCGCCCGAGCCCTTCGCCTGGACCGGGATCACCCTCACGAAGTGGTCGCTGGCCCGCGCCGACCGCCGCGGCGGGCACCGCAACCTGTGGCTCCGGACCCTGGACCGGTTGGGCCTCGGCTTCGACAGCTGAACGCGCGCGCCCCCGGCGCACACCGCCGGTCGCCGTGTGACCCGATGCACTGCCACGGAGTGACGAAACCCGCGTCATGGCCGCGCCCGGCCCCGCTCTCTCCCGGTGAGGACCCTTCACCGCGCACGAGACGAACGGAGGCCGGGCGATGACGTTCCCGGGGGCCAAGACGGCAGTGGAGTGGCTGGTATCGGTGGCGCCGGACCCCGGTGCCTGCCGGTGGGAGTGGGAGCGCAACCCCCTCGGGGTCGTCCTGCTGCCCGCCGGCCGGCTGTGGGACGTGCTCATCCTGCCCGGGGACCTGGGGCAGGCCGCCCTCGACGTGCTGCTGCTCATCACCGACCGGCCCGGCCCGGTGCTCGCCGACTTCGGCGACTCCCGGCTGGGCTTCTTCGTGCCCGCGGGCACCGCGTCCCGCTGGCTCGGCACGGGGGTGCGCGGAGCCGGGCGCGGGACCTGGATCGTCGTCCCCTATCCCGGCCGGGCCACCGACGGGGTGCGCTGGGCCGTGCTCCCGGACGGGGAAGGGACCCTCACCGACCCGGCCGTGCTGGAGCTTGCGATGCACGAGGCGGCCGCGAGCGTGCTCGCGGGGGAGGGCCGGACCTCTTGACAGGAGCATTGGTCTGGACCATGTTGGGCGCCGCTGTTCCCGTTTCCACAGCCTGGCTCCATCCCCCCACGCACCGGAGGCAGTTGTGCGCAGAGCCATGTCCCTCCTCACGGCCGCCGCCCTGGCGGCGGCCGCCTTCCTCGCCGCGGGACCGCCCGCCGCCGCTACGGACGCCGACCTCGTACGCAACGGCGGCTTCGAGGCCGGTCTCGACGGCTGGAGCTGCTCGGCGGCAGCCGTCGTCACCACGCCCGTCCACAGCGGAAATTCCGCGCTCAAGGCCACCCCGGCCGGACAGGACAACGCCCGCTGCTCCCAGAGCGTCACCGTCAGGCCCGACTCCTCGTACACGCTGGCCGCCTGGGTACAGGGCGCGTACGTCTACCTCGGCGCGAGCGGCACCGGTACCACCGACGTATCGGCCTGGACGCAGACCCCGGGTGCGTGGAAGCAGCTCACGACCACCTTCCGCACCGGCCCGTCGACGACCTCGGTGACGGTCTACACCCACGGCTGGTACGGCCAGCCCGCCCACTTCACCGACGACCTCACCCTGGTCGGCCCCGACCCGGGCGGACCAGGGTGAGGTCGTCGGT
>NZ_JARAYQ010000393.1:0-5519 GCF_033794505.1 Streptomyces sp. MB09-01
CCACCTCCCCCACGCCCACCCCGTGAACAGGCCGGCCGGCAGCGGCTCCGCCGATCCGGCTACCGCCGCTCCGCTCGCGCACGGGGTCGCGGGCCCCGGTCGGTCCATGCGCCCGCGGATCCCGGAAATAGCAAAAGCCCCAGGTCACGGCGAGTGAGTCCTGGGGCTTCCACAGAGCCGCCTTCGGGATTCGAACCCGAGACCTACGCATTACGAGTGCGTTGCTCTGGCCAACTGAGCTAAGGCGGCACCGCTGGTCAGACAAGTATTCCCTCGAAGAGGGGCGCTCATCAGCAGCGGCGCCAAGTCTACAGGGTGTGGACGGGTGCCCTGAACCGGGTTCTGCGGGGGTGAGACAGAGGTCACATACTGGGGCAGATGCACCGCATTCGGTGCATCGTTCTGCTGTGCGTTCCCCGATGGGATGAGATGTCCCGTGACCCGAGCCGTAACGGGAACGTCCGGGCGTTGGGCGAGGCTCGCCGTGCTGTGCGCCAGCCTGCTGCTCGTCGCGATGGACGCCACCATCCTGAACGTCGCGCTCCCCTCCCCCATCGACGACCTGCAGCCCAGCGCCGTGCAGCAGCTGTGGATCATCGACATCTACGGGCCGGTCCCCGGCGGCCTGCTCGTCACCACCGCGGCCGGCGGCGACCGCTTCGGGCGGCGCAAGCTGTTCCTCATCGGCTTCGCGCTCCGCGGCGTGGCGTCCGTGGTCGCCGCGACCTCCGGGACCTCGGCGCAGCTCAGCGCCGGGCGGGTGCTGCTCGGCGCCGGCGGGGCGATGGTCATGCCGTCCACGCTCTCGCTGATCCGGAACATCTTCGACCGACGCCCACGAGCGGGCCCTCGGGATCTGGGCCGCCGGCGCCGGCGCCGCGATCGGGCCGCTCGTCGGCGGGCTGCTGGTCGAGCGGTACGGATGGCGCCCTCGCCTGGGGCATCAAGCACCTGGCGAGGGCGGCCCCGCGGCGGCGGACCTGCTGGTCCTCGCGGCCGGGATCGGGCTCCTCGCCTGGTTCGCCCGCAGCCAGCTGCGGCTGCAGGATCCGCTCCTCGACACCGCGGAGCGGGCCGGGCAGGCCGGGGCCGTCTCGGAGACCTCGTACGAGCTCGGCGTGGGCCTCGGCGTCGCGCTCCTCGGCACACATGGCCGCGCGCCGGCCCGGGCGGCCGAGTCGATCTGCGGGGCGAAGGAGTACGCCGGGAGCCTGCCGGCCGCGCAGGCCGCCGAGGCCACCGGACTGCTGGAGCGGTCCCGCGACGCCTTCGACAGCGCCCTGGCCACGGCCCACTAGGCCTGTCGGACCCCGTCGTACCGCCCCTCCCGGGAGCGGAAACGCCGCGGGGGCGGCCGACGTCGCCGCCGGTCCGCCCCCGCGGCGCGAGCCGCCCGGGTCAGGCGCCCAGGTGGTGCCCCTTCGCCCACTCCTTCTCGCCGTCCGTGATGCAGTTCGAGCTGTAGACGGGGCCGGTGAACGCCGGGCGGTTGCTGGGCACCGCGGCGAACGTCGAGCAGTTCGACGTGAAGCCCGCGCGACCGCCGGAGAAGTAGTCGATGTCGACGCCGTCGTTGGCCAGGGCGGCGCCGGCCCCGCCCAGCAGGATGCCGGCGGCCAGGACGGATGCGGTGACAGCAGAGCGAATACGCATGACTCCCCTAGGGATGTATGGAAGGACGCGCTGGTCGATGTGCGCGTCGGCCGGTCCAACCGTCCGGGGGCGGCGACGGGAACGGCAGTTCACCCCAATGCCCGCAGCAGTATCGTTTCGACACCCCGCAACCCGACACCCCGCACCAGTGCTCCAGGTCGGGTGCGGCCCGGGGCGGTGCGCGAAGCCGCTCCGGGACAGGACGCCGACGGCCTCAGCACTTCTTGCCGTCCTCCGGTGCCTTGCCCTCCAGCAGGTAGCGGTTGATCGCGGTGTCGATGCAGTCGCTGCCGCGCCCGTACGCCGTGTGGCCGTCGCCGTCGTAGGTGAGGAGGGTGCCCGACTCGAGCTGGCCGGCCAGCGCCTTCGCCCACTTGTACGGGGTCGCCGGGTCCCGCGTGGTGCCCACCACCACGATCGGCGGGGCGCCCTTCGCGGTCAGCTCCCCCGACTTGCCCGTGGCCTCCACCGGCCAGTACGCGCAGTTCAGCGAGGCCCAGGCCAGACCCGCGCCGAAGACCGGGGAGGCCTTCTCGAAGGAGGGCAGAGCGGAGGCGACCGCTGCCGGGTCCTTGAAGGCCGGGGGCTGATCGAGGCAGTTGACGGCGGCGTTCGCGAACATCAGGTTGGCGTACTTGCCGTCCTCGCCGCGCTCGTAGTAGCCGTCGGCCAGGCTCAGCAGGCCCGATCCGTCGCCGTTCATCGCCGACGTGAGCGCCTCGCGCAGCTGCGGCCAGGCGGTCTCGTCGTACAGCGCCGCGATCACCCCGGTGGTGGCGAGGGACTCGCCGAGCGGGCGGGCGGCCTCGCCGGTGGGCACGGGCTGGGCGTCGACCTTCCGGAAGAACTCCTTCAGGCGCGCCGCCACCGCGTCCGGGCCGCCCTTGCCGAGCGGGCAGTCGGGCTGCTTCGCGCAGTCCACGGCGAAGGAGGTGAAGGCCGTTTCGAAGCCCGCCGTCTGGTCCCGGTTCAGATCGATCGCGGACCGGGAGGGGTCCATCGCACCGTCCAGGACCAGCCGGCCGACCCGGTCCGGGAAGAGCTCCGCGTACATGGCTCCGAGGAAGGTGCCGTACGAGGCCCCGACGTACGTGAGCTTCTCGTCGCCGAGCACGGCGCGCAGCAGGTCCATGTCGCGGGCGGCGTCGACGGTGGAGACGTGCGGCAGGACCCGCTGCGAGCGCTCCTGGCAGCCGGCCGCGAACTTCTTGAAGGCGGCCACCAGCTCGGCCCGCTCGGCCGGGTCGTCCGGCGTCTGGTCCACCTGCGTGTACGCGTCCATGGCCGGGCCGGTCAGGCACTCGACGGGGCTGCTGCGGTCCACCCCCCGCGGGTCGAAGGAGACCATGTCGTACCGGGCGCGGACCGGCGCGGGGTAGCCGATGCCCGCGTACGCCTGCAGGTAGCCGATGCCGGAGCCGCCCGGGCCGCCCGGGTTGACCACGAGCGAGCCGAGCCGCTTGCCGGGACCGGTGGCCGCGCGACGCGCCACGGCGATGTCGACGTCCTGGCCGGAGCCGGGGTTCGCGTAGTCCAGGGGGGCCTTCATGGTGGAGCACTGGAATCCGGGGACTCCGCAGTCGCGCCAGGCCAGCTTCTGCTTGTAGTAGGGGCGCAGCGCGGCCTCGTCGGGAGCCGGCCGGGCCGACGGCTTGCCGGACGCCACCCCGGAGGCGTCGGCGGCGCGGGGGGCGTCCGATCCGCCCGCGGCGGCGCGGGGGGCGTCCAGACCGCCCGAGGTGCACCCGGAGAGCAGCAGCCCGGCGGCTGCGATCACGGTCCCGGTGGTACGCAGCAGGCGACTGGTGTCCATCCCCGGAGCGTACGGCTGCCGGAGGGAACCAGGAGGCTCTTCTGCGGCGGACGGCCGCGGGCCTTCCGTGGCCTGCGCCGGGCGGGGCACGGACCGTGCCCGTCCCGGCCCCGGCGGCCGGTCCGCCCGTACGGGTGAGTCCGTCAACCGGGTGTGGACCCGGGCTGCGGCCAGGCGTCGGCCCGGCGGCGGATCGGCGGGGGACCGGCGGCGGATCGGCGGGGGGGTCAGCCCGCGCGCAGCGACATCGTCATCGCCTCGACCGCCAGGAGCGGTGGCACGTTGCGGTCGAGGGCCTCCCCGCAGGCGATGATCGCCTCGATCCGGCGCAGGGTCCGCTCGGGGCCCGAGGCCCGCGCGATGCGGTCGAGGTCCTGCCGTATCTCCTCATTGGCGATGGCCACGGACGAGCCGAGTTGCAGGGCCAAGACGTCCCGGTAGAAGCCGGTGAGGTCGGTCAGCGCCAGGTCGAGGGTGTCGCGCTGGGTGCGGGTGCGACGGCGCTTCTGCCGGTCCTCGAGCTCCTTCATCACGCCCGCCGTGCCGCGCGGCATCCGGCTGCCGGCACCCGCTCCGGCGCCGAGCGCGGCCCGCAGCTCCTCGGTCTCCTTGGTGTCGACCTCCTCCGCGACCTGCTTGGCGTCCTCGGCGGCGGCGTCGACGAGCTCCTGCGCGGCCTTGAGGCAGGCTCCGATGTCGTCCACCCGGAGCGGGAGCTTCAGGATCGTCGCCCTGCGTTCCCGGGCCGCCTCGTCGGTGGCCAGCCGACGGGCGCGGTCGACGTGCCCCTGGGTGGCCCTGGCGGCGGCCAGGGCCACCGTCGGCTCGATGCCGTCCCGCCGCACCAGCATGTCGGCGACGGCCGCGACCGAGGGGGTGCTGAGGTTGAGGTGGCGGCAGCGGGAGCGGATGGTGGGCAGCACGTCCTCCACGGAGGGCGAGCACAGCAGCCAGACCGTGCGGGGCGCAGGCTCCTCGACGGCCTTGAGGACCGCGTTGGCGGACTTCTCGTTCAGCCGCTCGGCGTCCTCGACCAGGATGACCTGCCAGCGGCCCGTGGCGGGGGACGTGTAGGACTTGCGGACGGTGTCCCGCATGTCGGCGACGAGGATCTGGCTGCCGACCGCGACGATGGTGGAGACGTCCGCGTGCGTGCCGACCATCGTGGTGTGGCAGCCGTCGCAGAACCCGCAGCCGGGCTCACCGCCGAGGGCGCGGTCGGGACTGGTGCACTGCAGGGCGGCCGCGAAGGCCCGGGCGGCGGTGGTCCTCCCGGCTCCGGGCGGACCGGTGAACAGCCAGGCGTGCGTCATCTTGGACGCCGCAGGCGGGGCGGTCCCGTCCGTGATGGCCGTGACCAGGGCGTCGGCGTCGCGGGCGGCGGCGGCCAGCTGCGTCTGGACCCGCTCCTGGCCCACCAGGTCGTCCCATACGGGCATCCCGCCCACCACCTTTCACTTTCCGTGCACCCATTGTGGCGGGCGCCACCGACAATCCCGTCCCGCCCGGTCAGCGGCGGCGGCGCGGTCGCCGTTCGCCCTCGTCGCCGTCCTCGTCGTCCCGGTGGCCCAGCAGTTCGTCCGCCAGCGTCGGCAGATCGTCCAGCGGGGTCTCCTCGGCCCAGTCCGGGCGCGGCCGCTGCGGCCGGCCGTCCTCGCCGAGCACGGGGAGCTCCCGCGTCCGGTCGTTGGCCGGGTCCCGGAAGATTCCGGACGGCACCCGGTCGGCCGGGTTCTCCTGGGGGCGCTGGGCCGTCGGCCGCGAAGCGGACCGGGCCCGACCCGTACCGCCGCCGGTACCCGAGCCGCTGCCGCTGCCCTGGGGCGCGGCCGCCGGGCGGACCGGCGGCAGCACGGCCGTCTCGTCGGCCGGGCGGACCGGCGGCAGCACCGCCGTCTCCGCGGCGGAGGCCGGGTCGGCCTTCGGCACCGGGACGGTCTGGGTGACGTCGTCCGGCTGGACGACCCGCTTGACCACCGGGGTCTCGACCGTCACGGCGTCGTCCGGGTGCGGTTCCTTCGTCATGCCCACCTTGGGGGCGGGGGCGGGGGCG
>NZ_JARAYQ010000394.1:0-5511 GCF_033794505.1 Streptomyces sp. MB09-01
TGGCAGACTTCCTCCACACCTACAACCACCACCGCTGCCACACCGCACTGGACGGCAAGCCACCGATCAGCCGTGTGAACAACCCTGCGGGTCAATACATCTAGGCCGTGTCCGATGGGTCCTGTGACTCGCCTCGCGCTGGATCGTTGCGGTCGGGTGGGGCGAGGGGATCTTTCAGATGACGAGTGGATGCGGCTGGAGCGGCATCTGCCGCGTAACCGCGGTCGGGGTCGATGAAGACCCTGTCGGCGCACATGCAGCCGATGGTGGTGCAGGCTCTGGTGACGGCCTTCCAGCGGTCGCTGTGGGAGGAACTGAGGGCGGCGTTCACCTCGTAGACCGGGTGAACGCCGCCTGCGGGTGCTCTGCTCGCGAGCTCACACACCGCCCGCGAAGAACGTCCAGCCCGAGGAGACCCCGGCGAGTGGTCCGACGTTGGCGTAGGTGTTCCTGCTGAGCTTGGAGGTCCACGCGGTGCCGTCCGTCTTGTAGAAGATCAGGCTGTCCGAGGTCCGGCCCTCCTCCTGCCACATGCCGGACGTGCCGATGTCGCGGAACCGGCCGAGCCTGCCGTCGGTCGCCGTGGCGATGCGGTACCGGAGTCCCGAACCGTTGTCCGCCAGGGCCAGGACCGTGTCCTTGGTCGCGACCAGGGTACCCAGGTCCTCGGTGCCCCTGCCGTTCACATGCGTGTAGACGCCGCCCTTGAGGGTCCCGTACCCGACTTCGCCGGGCTTCGTGAAGACCGCCGTGTCACACGAGGCGGCGATGGACTCCCAGCCCGTGCTGAAGTTGTCGTACGAGCGGACGTGCTGGTACCGGCCGTTCTTCAGTATGCCCGTGCCCCCTTGGCCGTTGTCGGCGTTGTAGAAGAGGGCCGAGTCGCCCGACGCCACGACGTTGGTCCAGCCCGTCGAGAAGTTGTCGTAGGTCTGGACGCGGGTGTACTTCCCTCCCTTGAAGGTGCCGCTCTCCCCCGCTCCGGTGTCGGCGTTGTAGAACAGCATCGAGTCGCGGCTCGCGACGCCGTGCGTGTACCCGTCGGGAACCTCAATGTTCGAGCCGTAGCGCCAGCGCCCGGCCGACAGGGTGCCGGTGCCCACGGCTCCGGTGTCCTTGTTGTAGCCGAGGAGCGACGTGCTCGGGGTCGTCTGGTTGCAGAACGCCGAAACAGCGGCAGCGGGCGTCGCCGGAACGGCCGGCATGACGGCCATCACGGAAGTGGCAAGTGCGGCCATCAGGGTTTTCTTCATGGGTCTCCCCGCTTCTTCGCACGTGAACGGGTGATCCCCCCAGCTGTGCACGGTCGAAGAAGGACACGTGCCCTGTTCATCGTGCGCCGCGTCCGGCGCCGTCGCATCTCGGGCGCCGGACACGCGCGAGGGGCTGCCCAAAACATGCAGAGGGACGGCGATCAGCATCCCCTCCAATCCGGTCCCGGCCGGTGGGCGCCCACCGGCCCGCCCGCGCCCGTACGCGATCCGTCCGCACCCCGACACCGCGCCCGCGGCGTCCGGGTGCGGGAGCCGCCGCCGTCACCGCGTACGCCCCGCGCCCCTGGCCGGTGCGGACTGCTGCCGATGGGCAGGGACGGCGGCTTCCGTCGGGGCCTGCTGTCCGGGGGCCGCGGCGGCGGGCGTGGTGGTGGAGCGGGAGCGGGCCGCCGTCGGGCGGCCTTGCCCAGGGTCGCCTGAGGACTTACCCCACCAGGTTCGAAGAGAGGACGAAAGTGCGCTCCAAGCGACGTGACGCGGGGGCTAGAGTCCACGCATGAGTGACTTCTGGGACGCGGCCAGCGCGATAGCGACCAGTCGGCGCTGGTTTGGGGAATGGGCCCTTATTAGAGCAGCGCCTGGTCTAAGAAGCTGTTGTCGTACCGATCATGGTGGACATCGGTTCGAGTGTGGCGACTCTGTCGGGTGATCTCTCGCTTGTGCGCGCATGAATGCAGGGCCTCCGGTTCAGCTCATGGTTGTCGAAGCCGGAGCACACCATGAGGCCCTGTTGTTGCAGTCTTACGCTCTCGTGCGGGTGGAGTCCAACTGGGCTGCCCCATCGTGTGATTGCCTCGCTCACCAGTTCGGGAACGCGGGTGATCGCCCTGGACGTGCACCGCGCTATCCGTCGGACATGACGGACGCGGAATGGGCCCTCGTGCGCGACTGTCTGCCGGTGCCACTGTGGCTGGAGGGGCGGGGCGGGCAGCCGGAGGGGTACTGCCACCGACAGATGTTGGACGCTGTTCGTTATTTGGTGGCGGGCGGCATCACCTGGCGAGCGATGCCGGGCGACTTCCCGGCGTGGGACCGCGTCTACGCCTTCGCGCGGCGGTGGCGTGTGAAGGGCTTGCCCGCGGAACTGTACGACCGGTTGCGCGGCCTGGTCCGCGAGGAGGCCGGCCGCGATCCGGAGCCGACCGCGGCGGTGATCGACGCGCAGTCACTGCGGGCGGCGGCCACGGTGCCGGCGGCCACCCGCGGCTACGACGGGGCCAAGAAGGTGCCGGGTCGCAAGCGGCACATCGTGGTCGACTGCCTGGGGCTGCTGCTGGCCGTGATGGTCACCGCGGCGAACATGACGGACCAGGACGCCGCGATGCCGCTGCTGGAACGTGTCCGGGCCGCTATCGCAGGATCGTCCTGGTGTGGGCCGACGGCGGCTACGCGGGTCGCCTGGTCAGCTGGGCGAAGCAGCAACTGGGGCTCGCTCTGGAGATCGTCAAGCGCAGCGACGACGCCTCGCGGCTCGTGGTGCTGCCCAGACGCTGGGTGGTGGAACGCACGCTGAGCTGGCTGATGCGCTCGCGGCGCCTGGTGCGCGACTACGACACGCTGTCCGCCGTGCATGAGCAGATGGTGCTGTGGTCGATGACGATGCTCATGAGCCGCCGGCTGGCTTCGCGGAACGGTTGAGGATCCGCAGCACGCGATGCCCACGTGGCGTTCCGGCTCCCCCTGGACACATACGCGCCGAATGCAGAGGTATCGAGATCCTTGAGGGACTCCAGTACCAGAGTGGCAATCGCAAAGCGAGGATCGCAGCGATCAGCGGCCTCGGGAACGGCGACGACCGTCATCTGGGCTGACACGCCAGCGAGGACCCCGTTGAGCGAGTCCTCGATCACAATGCATTCGTCGGGTGACGCGCCGAGGGCGGCGGCTGCGCGGAGATAGGCGCCCGGGTGCGGCTTGCCGTGTTCGTCGTCTTCGGCCGAAAACACGGCATCGAAAGATCGGTCAAGGCCGGTGCTCGCGAGCGCATGCCGAATCACCGACTCCGGCGAAGATGACACGACGGCCATCGCCCTCGATGCACGCGCGCACGCCGCGACGGCGTGTTCGGCGCCGGGTTTCAGCGCCACTCCCTCCAGCCCACGGCACACGGCGGCCACGATCTGCTGCTCGACGTCGTCGGGGTCGGCTTGAATGGTGGCCCGATCGAACCAGTAGGCCACCATGTCCCTTTGCCGCAGCCCGCGCGTCGCCGCCTGCATCTCCGTTGTGAGGTGCAGGCCAAGTGGACCGAACACTTCACGCTTTGCCGCGTCCCAGATCGGCTCGGAGTCGATCAAAAGGCCGTCTAGGTCGAATAGGACAATCGGTTGCATTGGTTGCTCTCTCGTTGGCGGTCACGCGAGGACGAGACCGAGTCGCTGCCCCGCCGTGCATGAGTAGATGGTGCTGTGGTCGATGACGATACTCATGAGCCGCCGGCTGGCCCGGCGGCGAGCGTGAACCGTCCCGGGGTGGGCTCGTCGGCCCAGCCCCGGTCGGCCAGCCGCTTCATCTTCGACCGAACTCCTTCCACACTTGCCGGAACCGGCTCCAGTCCGAGTACGGCAGTGATCTCCTGACAGGACATCACTGGCTTCCCGCCGGATGCTTGTTCGGTGAGCGTGGCGAGGATGCGCTGGTAGTGGGGAGCGAGCGCGTCCATGGAAAGCGCGGGACGCCACACCGGGACGATCGAGCCCGATCGCGCGGCCCTCGGTAGGGGAACCTCGGCGGGCGCGTTCGTCGCGGGCTCCGGCCCGAAAGACTCACCGGCTCCCGGGCCAGCTTCATCCTGTCCGGGCCGCGGCCCGGACAGAACCTCGCCAACGCGCTGCCGGGCGATCAGCCACTCGTGCCAGGCCGTCTCCGCTTCGGCGAGCTCAGCGAGTACCCAGTCCGCCACCTCCCGAAGTTCCTCCACGCGCTCACGCGCGGCCAGCTCCCGCTCCTCCAGGAGACCCACCACCGACGCCATCCCGGCACCTCCACCAACGAGACAACCCAACGGCCTGAGCATGCCTCGCCATGCCGGCATCATGCCTGAACTGCGGAAACCCGCCGATCAAGTTCGGTACGACAACGGCTTCTAAGGGTTGTCCCGTAAATGATCTCCCGATCGCCTTGGGCAGGGGTGGCCGCCGTACGAGCCGCTGATTTATCCGGCGAGGGCGAGGTTGTGCATCCGGGCGATGCCGAGCATGGCGTGGTGCACGCCGTCGCCTTTGAGGCGGCAGTCTCGGAGGATCTTCCAGGTCTTCATGCGGGCGAAGACGCAGGACGACCAGTCGGGTGTCGGCATCGATGACGACCTGATGGTTGGTGGAGTAGCGGTAGTTCTTCGACCTCTCGGCGATGGCGTGGTCGCGGGTGGGGACCAGGGTGCCGTCCACGATGAGCACGGTGTCCTTGGCGAACCGCTTGCGCGGCTGAAGCGCGAGCATTGGCCCGAGGTGGTCGATGATGCGGCGCCGAACTTGGACACCCCGAACAGCGGAGCGAGCTGCCGCATCGTCAGGTTCGTGCCCCAGTAGGCCGCCACCAGCAGTGCCCGGTCCTCCAGCGGAAGGCTCCAAGGCCGGCCCTTGCGGACCGCATCCGCGCCCGCGCGCCGTAGGACGGTCACAAGCTTGCCGAAGTTGCGCGGGTTCAGCCCGGCGAACGGGGCTATCCAAGACGGCTCCGACGCCGTGATCACACCAGCCACAGCCGGCTGCGTGAGGCGGCCGTGCCCGCGTGCTGCGGGACGGCCCGGCCGTGCCCCGGCAGGCGGCCTTCCGTGCCCCAGGGCGTTCCGCTCCCGGTCTGTTGCCGGACGACAGCGCCCCCGCTCAGCGGCTTGGCTGAGCGGGGGAGGAAGTGGATCAGCTGGCCGGTTCGGTGGAGATCCGAAGCGGCCTGCCCGTCTTCGTACGGGGCATCTTCTGCACGTCGACGCCGCGGCGGCGCAGGGCGGGTGCGGCCCGCAGTAGGCGGCCGGAGAGGACGGCTTGTCACCGCTCCTCTGCCCAGCTGCCCGAACTGCGGCGGCGAGGTCAATAGAGGTCCGCATCGGCCCCGAGTACGTCGACGCCCCCTGTCTTCCCGCGGGGCGCCGCTCAAGGACTGGCTGGGAACAGCCGCCGACGCCCGCCTGCTCGTCCTCGAATTCGGCGCCGGATTCAACACCCCCGGCGTCATCCGATGGCCGGGCGACCACCTCACCCGCCAGATCCCCCACGCACGCCTCGTGCGCGTCAAC
>NZ_JARAYQ010000395.1:0-5445 GCF_033794505.1 Streptomyces sp. MB09-01
GCCCTGCCCTCCCCGCCCGCCGCTCCCGCCGAGGAGACCCGCATGTCCACCACCGAACCCACCGGTCGCGTCCAGGTCCTCGGCGCCCCGGGTGACCGCTTCGCCGAGATCCTCACCCCCGCCGCCCTCGACTTCCTCGCCCGGCTCCACACCGCCTTCGGCGACCGACGCGAGGAGTTGCTGGGGGAACGGCGCCGGCGCACCACCCTGCTCGCCTCCGGCACCCCGCTCGACTTCTCCCGCGCGACCGGCCCGGTCCGCGCCGACGGCGAATGGCGCGTCGCCCCGCCCGCCCCGGGCCTCACCGACCGGCGCGTGGAGATCACCGGCCCGCCCGAGCGCCGGATGACCGTCAACGCCCTCAACTCCGGTGCCAGGGTGTGGATGGCCGACTTCGAGGACGCCACCGCACCCACCTGGGCCAACGTGATCGGCGGCCAGCTGAACCTGCTCGACGCGATCGAGCGCCGGATCGACTTCACCACCCCGGAGGGCAAGGAGTACCGGCTGGGGGCGGACCTCCCGACCATCATGGTCCGCCCGCGCGGCTGGCACCTGACCGAGCAGCACCTGGAGGTCGACGGCCGCCCCGTCCCGGCCTCCCTGGTGGACTTCGGGCTGTACTTCTTCCACTGCGCGCAGCGGCAGATCGACGCCGGCCACGGCCCGTACTTCTACCTCCCCAAGCTGGAGAACCGGTACGAGGCCCGGCTCTGGAACGACGTCTTCCTCCTCGCCCAGGAGCTCCTCGGCATCCCCCGCGGCACGATCCGCGCCACCGTCCTCATCGAGACGATCACCGCCGCCTTCGAGATGGACGAGATCCTCTACGAGCTGCGCGAACACAGCGCGGGCCTGAATGCGGGGCGCTGGGACTACCTGTTCAGCCTGATCAAGACCTTCGGCCACCGCACCGACTTCCAGCTCCCCGACCGGGCCAGGGTCACCATGACCGCCCCCTTCATGCGCGCGTACACCGAACTGCTCGTCCGTACCTGTCACAAGAGGGGCGCCCACGCCATCGGCGGCATGGCCGCCCACGTCCCGGGCAGGGACACCGAGGCCTATGCCGCCGTCCTCGCCAAGGTCCGTCTCGACAAGGAGCGCGAGGCCGAGGACGGCTTCGACGGCTCGTGGGTGGCCCACCCCGGACTCGTCCCCGTCTGCCGCGAGGTCTTCGACGGGGTGCTCGGCGCGCGGCCCCACCAGCTCGACCGGCTGCGCGAGGACGTCCACGTCACCGCCGCCGACCTGCTGTCGGTCCGGCGGATCAGCGGCCCGCCCACGCCGGAGGGGATCCGCGCCAACACCGCCGTCGCGCTGAGGTACTTCGACGCCTGGCTGCGCGGCAGCGGTGCGGTCGCCCTGTACGGCCTCATGGAGGACGCGGCGACCGCCGAGATCGCCCGGGTCCAGCTCTGGCAGTGGCTGCGGCACGGCACCGCCGACCGCGAGGGCGTGCGGGAGATCCTCGCCGCGGAGTGCGCCGCGCTCGCGAAGGAGCAGCCGCACGCCCTGGTCGCCGAGGCCGCCGCCGTCTTCGAGCGCACGGCGCTCGCGCGGGACCTGCCGGCCTTCTTCACCCCGGACGCGTACGCGCGCCACCTGGTCCGTCACCCGGAGGCCCGCTCATGAGCACCGTTCCCGTCCCGGGCACCGGGGCCCCCGGCACCGGCGCGGCCGGCATCCGCCGGGTCGGCATCGTCGGCGGCGGCCAGATGGGCGCAGGCATCGCCGAGGTGTGCGCCCGCGCCGGCCTCGACACCGTCGTCTGCGAGGCCGACGCCACCGCCGCGCGCGCCGCCCGCGAACGCGTGGCCGTCTCCCTCGAACGCGCCGTCCAGCGCGGCAAACTGGACCGGTTCACCGCCGAGGACGCCCTGGCCCGGCTGGTCTTCTCCGGCAGCCTCGACGACCTCGCCGACCGGCAGCTCGTCGTCGAGGCCGTCGTGGAGAACGCGGAGGTGAAGACGGAGATCTTCGCGGCGCTCGACAAGATCGTCGAGGACCCGGCGGCCGTCCTCGCGACCAACACCTCCGCCATTCCCGTCATGCGCCTGGCCATGGCCACCGGCCGCGCCGACCGCGTGGTGGGCCTGCACTTCTTCAACCCCGTACCGGTCCTGCCCCTGGTGGAGATCGTCTCCTCGCTGCACACCGCCCGCGGGACGGTGGAGACGGTCGAGGCGTTCGCCCGCGACACCCTCGGCAGGACCGCCGTCCACGCGCAGGACCGGGCCGGCTTCGTCGTCAACGCGCTGCTGGTCCCTTACCTGCTCTCGGCCATCCGGATGGCCGAGTCCGGCTTCGCCACCGCCGCCGACGTCGACACGGGCATGGAACTGGGCTGCGCCCACCCCATGGGCCCGCTCAAGCTCGCCGACCTGATCGGCCTGGACACCGTCGCGGCCATCGCGCAATCCCTGTACGAGGAGTTCAAAGAGCCGCTCTACGCCCCGCCCCCGCTGCTGCAGCGGATGGTCCAGGCGGGGCTGCTGGGCCGCAAGAGCGGCCGCGGGTTCCACACATACGACCGGGGCTGATGAGGGACCCGGTGGTGCCGCTGCGGGGTTGAGGGACCCAGGCGGCACGGACAAGGAGCGCGGAGCGGCGCGGGGAGCCGCTCCGCGCGTGCGCGACGGCCGGCGCCGTGGCGAGGGCGAGCCCGAGGGCCGCCGTGGTGATCAGGGCGCGGCGGGCGGGGGCCTGGCGCATGGAGTGCCTTCCTGGCGTGGACTCGAGGTCGTGCGCCGCCGGCCCCGATCGCCCCGGGGGCTCCCGGGCCCGGGCGAGGGACACGTGATCGGTGGGCCTGGGGCTCAGGGCTTCGTGCTGCAGACCGTGACAGTGGGAAGCCGTACGCGCCGCACGCCGGGTCGTCCGACTCGCGACGCGGATGCGCCGCACACGGTTGCAGGTCAGCGCCGGAATCACACCGGCTTCCCCCAGTCGCAGGCATTCAGTCGGAGGTCGGGCACGTACCCGACCAGAGGCATCGTAGGGGCGGCCGCCCGGGTCCCACCCGCACTCCGGGAGCGGGATGAAGACCGCCCGCGAGTTCCGCATCGTCGGCTTCGCGGTGGGCGCCGCGCGCAAGGACGCCCCCGGATGTCGGCCGCCGTACCGAGGCTGCCGCGGAGGCGTCCCGCGCTGGGGCGAGCACCGTCCGGACGGGGGCGGTGTCAGAACCGCCCGGGCCCGGCCGGGATCGGCAGCCGCTTCGACGGGGCCAGGGACCCGCGCTGCTCGGCAGCGCTCGCCGGGTTCTGGCAGGTCACGTCCTGGGCGGGCAGCTTGCCCGTGGTCAGGTACGCGTGGACCGGCGCGTTGGCGCAGGAGGCGGGGTCGGCGAGGTACACCCCGTGGCCCTCACCGCCGGCCGCCAGCACCATCCGCGAGCCCTTGAGCGCGCGGTGCAGGCCCTGGCCGCTGACGAGCGGGGTCTGCGAGTCCCACTCGTTCTGCACGGTCAGCACGTTCGCCTTCTTGTTCATCGGCGTGGCCGCTTCGACCGGCCGGTCCCAGAAGGCGCACGGCTTGATGTTGGACGCGAAGTCCCCGTACAGCGGGTACCTCGCCTTGTCCTTCGCCGCGTCCAGCTCGTACTGCTCCGTGTAACGGGGCCAGGTGCCGGTGTCCCCGCACGCCACCGCCCAGAACACGGCCGTGCTGTTGTCCGAGGCGGGCTCGGCCGCCGCACCGGTCAGCAACCGCTTCATCTCCGTCAAGGTGGTGCCCGCGGGCAGCGGCTTGGCCTCGGCCGCGGCCTTCAGGGCCACGACCAGGGGAGTGGCCTGCGCCGGGTAGAAGAACACCGCGCGCACGGCGCGGATCATGTCCCCGTCGACCTTCATGCCTTCGAGGTCGATGGGCTCCTTGTCGGCGCGCGCCACCAGCCCCCAGAACGTCTCGGAGACGGCCTTCGGCGTGTCACCCAGCTGGTATTCCGCCGACCGCTGCGCCGCCCACTGGGTCCACCGCGCGAAGGCGGGCTCGGCCTCGGTGGCCCAGACCTGGATCATGCCGCGCCAGATCCGCTGCGGGTCCACACCGCTGTCGAGCACGAAGCGGTCCGTGCGGTCCGGGAACATCTGCGAGTACACGGCGCCGAGGTAGGTTCCGTACGAGTAGCCCAGGTACGAGAGCTTGCGCTCGCCCAGCACCGCGCGGATCGTGTCCATGTCGCGCGCCGTGTTGCGGGTGGTGATGTACGGAAGCACCGAACCGGCCTTCTCGCGGCACTTGTCGGCGACGGTGCGCGCCCACGTCACGTCGGAGCCGAAGGTCTCCGGACGGTAGGCCCGGTTGAAGTTCTGCTCGGCGTCGTCCAGTCCGCAGGTGATCGGGCTGCTGGCGCCGACCCCGCGCGGGTCGAAGCCGATGAGGTCGTACTGCTCGCGGACCTCCTTGGGCATCGCCTCGTTCATCATCAGCGGCAGGTCGAGCCCGGAACCGCCGGGGCCACCGGGGTTCAGCAGCATGGCGCCGTGCCGCTCGGCCGGGTTCTCGCTCTTCATCCGGGATATGGCGAGGTCGATCGTGCGCCCCTCGGGACGCCGGTAGTCGAGCGGCACCTTGATCGTGGCGCACTCGTACGAGGCCGGCAGCTCGGGGCTGCAGCGGTGCCAGGCGGGTTTCTGCCGCAGGTGGTCCGGTGCCGGGGCGGCCGCGGCCTGGGTGGCGGACAGCAGGGGCACGGTGGACGCGACGAGTCCGGCGGCGGCGAGCAGTGGTGCGAAGCGTTTCAGGCGCACGAAGGCGGTTCCTTTCGGTGAAGTCGCTGACAGGTCAACCTTGTTGTACGCGGAGACCTGCCGAATCATCCCGAAGGGTCGTGCCCTGTGCTCCTCGCGAATGAGCTGAAATCAGAACAACTGGCCGACACGCCGCTGAGGTTCAGGGACGGGCGGAGTGGTCGGCGTGCGCGGAGGGGTCGCCGTGCTCGGGGGAGCCGGCGTGCTCCGAGGGGCCGGCGTGCGTGTCCCCGGTCTCCAGGGAGCCGCCGAGCCGGCCGCGCACCGCCGCCAGGGCATCCTCCGAACGGGCCGTGACGACCCACCGGTCCCCGACCAGATAGATGCCGCCGTAGTTCCGGGCCTCGGCCAGCCAGGAGCGCATCCCCTGCTCGGCGGCGAAGGTGACCATCCGGTAGGGGCCGCCCTGCCCGGTCTCGCAGCCCCCCTGCCGCAGTTCGTCGGCCTCCACGCTCACTTCGGCGGTGCAGCCGATGGCCGTGGCGATCTCCTCGATCGAGGTCTGGTGCGCGGACGCCGGGGTGCGGTGCGCGGCGGCCTTCCCGGCGCCGCAGCCGCCGCACAGGAGGGCCGTGACGCACAGCGCGGCGAAGGCCGCACGGGGCCGGCCCGTACGGCGGGTGAGGCGGTAGGTGGACGAGGGCATGGCGACCTCACTGGCTGATCGGGAGGGGGTCGTGGTGCCCGGGAG
>NZ_JARAYQ010000396.1:0-5428 GCF_033794505.1 Streptomyces sp. MB09-01
CCCCTGTCAGACCCCGGTGGGACACTCGCACCCATGAGCGACCGCACCCCCCGCTGGGCCCTCGCCGAGGACGCCGACGGCTGGTGGCACGCCGCCCCCGTACCCCCCACGGACGGCGTCCGGCTCCGCGTCCGCGACCCCGCCGACGCGATCCGCTCCGCCCCACCCGGCACCCGCTGGGTCTGGCGGTCCACCGCCGCCGTGTACCCCCGCCTGCTCGCGGCCGGTGCCCGCGTCGAGCGGTGCCACGACATCGAGGACGCCGAGCTGCTGCTCCTCGGCCACGAGGGCCGCTGCGGCGAGCCCCGCTCGGCGGCCGCCGCCTGGGCCCGGCTCACGAACGCCCCCGTACCGCCCGATCCGCGGCAGCGCGCCGCGGAGCCCCGCACCCAGGACTCCCTCTTCGATCCGCAGCCGACCCCCGTCCCCCTGGACGCCCTCCTCGCCGTCCACGCCGACCAGGCGAAGCGGCTCGGGGCCACCGCCCACCCCGACCGGATGCGGCTGCTCACCGCCGCCGAGTCCGCGGCCTTCCTCGTCGCCGCCGAGATGAACCGCGCGGGCCTGCCCTGGCGGGCCGACGTGCACCGCGCCCTACTGACCGAGCTGCTCGGCGAGCGGTACGCCGGCGGCGGGGAGCCCCGGCGCCTCGCCGAGCTGGCCGACCGCGTCTCGGCCGCCTTCGGTAGACGGGTGCGCCCCGAGCTGCCGGCCGACGTCATCAAGGCCTTCGCCGAGGCGGGGATCAAGCTGAAGTCCACCCGCCGCTGGGAGATCCAGGAACTGGACCACCCCGCCGTGGAGCCGTTGCTCGCCTACAAGAAGCTGTACCGGATCTACACCGCCCACGGCTGGGGCTGGCTCGCGGACTGGGTCCACGACGGCCGCTTCCGCCCCGAGTTCATCCCCGGCGGCACCCTGACCGGCCGCTGGGTCACCAACGGCGGCGGGGCCCTGCAGATCCCGAAGGTGATCCGCCGGGCCGTGGTCGCCGACCCCGGCTGGCGGCTCGTCGTGGCGGACGCCGACCAGATGGAACCGCGCGTGCTCGCCGCGATCTCCCGCGACCCCGCCTTCATGGAGGTGGCCGGCCGGCCGGAGGACCTCTACACCGCCGTCTCCCGCCAGGGCTTCTCCGGCGACCGCGACAAGGCCAAGATCGCCGTCCTCGGCGCCGTCTACGGCCAGACCTCCGGGGACGGCCTGAAGAACCTGGCCGCGCTCCGCCGCCGCTTCCCCCGGGCCGTGGCCTACGTGGACGACGCGGCGAAGGCGGGCGAGGAGGGCCGGCTCGTACGGACCTGGCTCGGCCGCACCTGCCCGCCGCCCGTCTCCGCCCGCGACGCGGACGGGGACGGCGACCCGGTCGCGGGCGAGGCCGGGATCCCGCAGGACGGCGACGGCGACACCTGGACCCCGAGCTACGCCTCCACCAACAGCCGGGCCCGCGGCCGGTTCACCCGTAACTTCGTGGTCCAGGGCAGCGCCGCCGACTGGGCCCTGCTGCTGCTCGCAGCCCTGCGGCAGGCGACCGCCGGGATGCGGGCCGAGCTGGTGTTCTTCCAGCACGACGAGGTGATCGTGCACTGCCCCGCCGAGGAGGCCGAGGCCGTCGTGGAGGCGATCCGCGCCGCCGGTGACCGGGCCGGCCGGATCGCCTTCGGCGACACCCCGGTCCGGTTCCCCTTCACCACGGCGGTCGTGGAGTGCTACGCCGACGCCAAATAGAGGCCCTCGGCGCAGGTCGTCTCCCTCGGCCTAGTTCCGGGTCCGGTTCCACCCCGGGGCGAGCGCGATCTCCTTCAGCTGGTCCAGAGTCAGCGCGGGCTGCTCGCGGGTGGCCGTGCCGCTCTGGTTGGCGGTGTTGAAGGCGGAGACCACCACGCGCAGTCCGTCCGTGCGCAGCGTGTCGACCTGCCATTCGATCACACCCTTGCCCTTCTCGGCGGGGCCCTGCTTGACGTTCACCAAGGTGCCGTCTGGCAGCGGGGGCTGATTGAGGCCCGGGAAGCCGGAGAGGCCCTGGCCCACGTTGAGCTGGACCAGGGACTTGCCCTTGCCGTCGTCGAACACGACGTAGCCGTGCCCGCCCTCCCCGCCCTTGGAGAGGATCGGGATCTCGATGCCGATCCCGGCAACCAGCTCTTCCAGTGCCACCGCGGCCTCCCGGTCCCGCAGGGCCGCCGACGACCCGGGCGGGGCCGACTGCCCCGACTCCGGCTCGGGCGCCGGCAGGTCGTTCAGCGCCGGCTGCCAGACGGCCGAGGTGACCACGGTCTTCAACTGGTCCGTCGTCAGCGGCGGGTTGCTCCGCGAGACGGGGGCGCCCTTCTCGGCGGGGGCGTTCCACTCGGACAGCTCGACCATGAAGCCCTGCCGGGTCGCGAGCACGGCCCGCCAGACCTTCGTGTCCTCCCGCCGGTCCGGGTACTCGTACCCCTTGAACAGCAGCAACCGGGAACCGTCCGCCAGCTGCTCGGTCCGGCAGTAGTCGTACTCCTGCAGGTTCTCGTCCCCGCACTCGGTCATCGCGCGGGCCTGGCTGCCGTCCGGGTCCACCCGGCTGAGGCCGATGCTGACGGCCGCCCTGCCCTTCCCGTCGTCGTACACGCCGGAGGCCAAGGGCACCTGGTCGTCCGAACCCCGCCCCACGGGCTCGGTCAGCTGCCCGCCGGGCAGGAGCGCCCGCAGATTCGCGATCATCTGCTCCGCGGTGACGGCGCCGGAGCCGGCCAGCGGCCCCTTGTCGTCGCCCGCGGGCGTGGTCGGCGGCGACGCGACGTTGACCGTACCGGCCCGTCCGGCGCCGTCGAGCAGGCCACCCGAGTAGGCGCCCGCCGTTGCGATCAGGGCCAGGGCCAGCACGGATCCGCCGGCCGCGGCGGCCTGGCGGCGACGCGCCACCAGCCGTCGGCCGCGCTGCTCGCCGGCGTTCACGAGGGCGTCCCGGTCGGCGGTGAAACCGTCCCCCGCACGCCGGAGGGCCGCGCCGAGGTCATCTTCAAGGGGCATGAGGAAGCAGACCTTCCGTTTCAAGGGTGGGGTGAGGCAAGAGAAGGGAGCGACGGAACGACCCGGACCGGACCTGACCGGACCTGATCAGGCCCGACCGGCCCGGACCGGCCCCCTCAGAGATCGGCGAACGCGGCCAGGCTCCCGCCCAGTTGCTCCCGCAGCCGGGCCAGCGCCCGCGAGGTGCGCGTACGGACCGCCGCCGAGCTGGAGTTCATCGCGTCGGCGGTCTCCTCGACGCTCCGGTCCTCCCAGTAGCGCAGCACCAGCACCGCCCGGTCCTTGGGCGACAGCCGCCCCAGCGCCTGCAGCAGCGTCAGCCGCAGCTCCGGGTCGGCGCCGCCGGCCGCGGCCGGCGCGCCCGGGTCGGGGAACTCCCCGACCGGGCGCTCCCCCGCCGACCGGCGGCGCTGGTGCGTGAGGAAGGCCCGTACCAGCACCGTCTGCGCGTAGGCCGCCGGATTGTCGATGCGGGAGATCCGCCCCCAGCGCAGGTACATCCGGCCCAGGGTCTCCTGCACCAGGTCCTCCGCGAGGTGGGTGTCCCCGCTCGCCAGCAGACATGCCGACCGGTACAGGTGACCCGACCGGCCCGCCGCGAACTCACGGAACCCGTCTCTGCGACCCTGCCCCATTTACTCTCCCTCGCGTCCGTCTCACCCCATTGACGCGATGACAGTGCGGCAATGTTTCATCCCCCGGCCCGAGTTGGTCAGCCCAGGTCGTGGAAGTACACGTGGAACTCCTCGCGGACGAAGCCCTCCGCCTCGTACAGCCCCTGCGCCACGGTGTTGTCGTACGCGGTCTCCAGCTGCACGCCGGACACGCCGGCCTCGCGGGCCCGGCGCAGCACCTCGCGCAGCAGCGCGCGGCCGGCGCCGGTGCGGCGGCCGGCGGGGGCGACGTAGAGGTCGTTGAGCACCCAGGCGGTGCTCAGGGTGAGAGACGAGAAGGCGCGGTAGACCTGCGCGAAGCCGACCGTCCCGAGGTCCGGGACCTCGGCGAGCAGGACGAGCGACTCGTCCTTCGCGATCCGTTCCGCGAGGAAGGCCCGCGGGCCGTCCGGGTCTTCGAGGTCCACCTCGTAGAAGTCGAGGTAACCGCGGAACAGCGCGGCCGCCGTGTCGACGTCCGCCTCGCCGGCGGCCCGGACCGCCACCGCGCCCTCGCCCTGCCCGTGCGGGGGCCGGACGTCCTGCTGTGCTGCTGCCTGACCGCTCATGTACGTCTCACATTTCCCTGGAGGGTGTCTCGCGCGCCGGGACCATGGTGCACGGGCGGCGCGGATCCGCACCAGCGGTCGCGAGAAGGCCGGTTCAGTGTCCCGTGACGGGCTGGGCGGGCAGGGTGAAGACGTGCTCGGGCGTCACGATCTCGGTGATCGCCCGACCGAACAGGGTGCTCGGCTCGCTGCCCTGGTGGGCGGCGTCCGTGTTGAGCAGCACGACGAGCGTGGCCTGCGCCTGCGGCAGGTAGACGGTCAGCGACTGGTAGCCGGGCAGTGAGCCGTTGTGCCCGATCCAGCCCTGGACGTTGAAGATGCCCAGGCCGTAGCCCGCACCCGGGAGCGCGTCGATCACCTCGAGCCGCTCGGCCTGGGTGGCGGGGGTCAGCAGGGTTCCGGTCGCCAGGGTCTTCGCCCAGCTCCGCAGGTCGGTGAGGTCGGAGATCATCGCGCCGGCCGCCCACCCCCAGGAGGGGTTCCAGTCGGTGGCGTCCTCGGTCTTGCCGGTGGCCGTCTGGTCCGTGTAGCCGTGCGCGTGCGGACTGGGGAACTCCGCGCCCGTGGGGAACAGCGTGTGCCTCAGCCCGGCCGGCTTGACGACCTCCCGGTCGATGTACTCGGCGAGGGGGATCCCGCTGACCTTCTCCACCACCAGCCCGAGCAGGATCAAGTTGGTGTTGCAGTAGTCGAACTTCGCGCCCGGTTCGAAGAGGACCGGGTGCTTGAAGGAGTACGCGAGCAGTTCCTGCGGGGTGAACGGCCGCCGGGGATCGCTGGTCAGCGCCTTGAAGAAGCCTTCGTCCTCGGAGTAGTTGAACAGTCCGCTCCGCATCTCGGCCAGCTGGCGCAGGGTGATCCGGTCGCCGTTCGGGACCCCCTCGACGTACTTGCCGATCGGGTCGTCCAGCCCGGCCTTGCCCTCGTCCACCAGCTCCAGCAGGGCGGTCACGGTGAAGGTCTTCGTCTCGCTGCCGATCCGCATGTTCAGGCCGGGGGTCATCGGCGCGCCCGTCGCCTTGTCGGCGATGCCGAAGGACCGTACGTACTCGCCCTTGCCCGGCGCCGACAAGGCCACGGTCACTCCGGGCACCTTCGCCTCGGTCCTGACCTTCTGGATCGCGTCGTCCAACTGCCGGGCCACGGCGGGCGTCAGCTGCGGGAACTCGTCGGTGGCGGGGGTCGGGGCTGGGG
>NZ_JARAYQ010000397.1:0-5407 GCF_033794505.1 Streptomyces sp. MB09-01
CCCCACACCCCGCCCATGGCGGCGAGCACGGCGACCAGCGGGACGTGCCAGGCCGCGCTGATCGGGTCGGCCGGCATGGGGCCGCCGGCCGCGTAGACCGTGGCGAGGGCCCCGACGGCGAGGTATCCGCAGAGCACGGCCGAGAACACGGCGCCGGTCGGCAGCACCTCCTCGTCCTCCTCGGACGCGCCCCCCAGCCGGGCGGCCCGCCGCAGGAGGAGCACGGGCAGCGCGACGAGGAGCAGCGGCGTCAGGCCGACGGGCGCGGGCACGCCGGACAGGGTCTCGTAGCGCACCAGCTCCGTCCCGTGGGCGAGCAGCCACAGCCCGGCGGCGAGGTGCAGGGCCCCGCCGGGCCCGCTGTCGGGGTAGGGGGAACTGATCCACAGCACGATGACGAGCACGGCGAGGAAGCCGAGCCCGAGTCCGGCCGCCACGGCGCCGCCCGCCACACATGCTGCGGCGGCGGGCGAACGGCGGCGCGCGCCGGCCCGCGGGGCCGCCGGCAACGAGGTCCCGCGTTCGGTCACTTGGGTCACCCCGCCATGGTGCCAACGACACGCGCTATGGGCGGGTAACAGGCGAATGTCCGTGGTGTCGCTCAATATACGTTTATGTACATTTTTGCCCAGGGCGGTCGGGTCGCGGGGAGTGTGGCATGACACGAAGCGTCGAGACGACCTCCTCATCGGCCTCGGAGCTGGGCCTGCCCGCCCCCGAGGAGCGGCGCAGGCTGCGCGAAGCGGCGGATCTGACGCACGAGCAGGTCGCGGAGGCGGTGGGCGTCACCGCGGCGACGGTCCGTTCCTGGGAAACGGGCCGCACGGACCCGCGCGGCCGCAACCGCGAGGCGTACGCGGCCTTCCTGACCGCCCTGGCGGCGCCGGCGACCGCCCCGGAGCAGGCCGACACCACGTCAGACGGGCTCGCCGGCACGGCATCCGAGGCCGGGATGCCCCGAACAGCCGAGACGGCCGAGAACGCCGAGAACACCCAGACGGCCCAGACGGCGCCGGCGGAAGGGCCCGCAGAGCCCGCAGAGCCCGTAGAGCCCGTAGAGCCCGTAGAGCCCGTAGAGCCCGTAGAGCCCGTAGAGCCCGCCGCAGAGGTTCCGGCGGAAGGCCCGGCAAGGGGACCGGCCACGGACTTCGACGCCCTCTACGACCATGCCGCCCCCGCCCTCGCCCGGCAGACCTACCTGCTCACCGGTCGCCGGACCCTCGCCCTGAAGGCCGTGGAGCGCGCGTTCACCCGTGCCTGGGCCCGGTGGCCCGAGGTGGCCACCGACCCGGATCCGGTGGGCTGGGTGCGCGCGGTCGCGTACGACTACGCCCTCTCCCCCTGGCACCGGTTCCGGCGCGCCCACCGCCGGCGGGATGCGCCCCCCGCGCATCCCGCCGACCGCATCCTGCTCGCCGCCGTGCTCGCGCTCCCCACGCGCCACCGCCGCACCGTCATGCTCTACGACGGCGTCGGCCTCGACCTGCCCGACACCGCAGCCGAGACCGAGGCCAGTACCCCCACCGCCGGCATCCGCCTCGTGCACGCGCACGCCGACCTCGCCGACCGGATCCCCGAGCTGGCCGACGTACCGCCCGAGAAGCAGTCCGCGCTGCTGCGCGACCTGTTCGCCGCGCTGCGGCCGCCCGCCCCGCTCGACCCGCGCCCGGCCGCGGCCGTACGGGGCGGCGGCGAGCGGCGCGTACGGCTGTGGAGCCGCGGGGCCCTCGGGCTGACCGCGGTGATCGCCACCGCGACCGGCTACACCGCGGTGACCGCGGCCGACCACTACGAGCCCCCGCAGGCACCCGGCCAGAGCGTCTCCGGCGTGCCGCCGCTGAGCGGCCCCCAGCAGCTCACCGCGCGGAGCCGGCAGCTCCACGACAAGCTGCGCGCCGACCCGGAGGCCGGGCCGGCCAGGATCGCCCCGAAGGGCGAATGAGAACGGGCGTGGCCCGCACCCACCGAGGGGTGCGGGCCACGCCCGTGTCCGTGCATCCGTACGTGTGACCGTACGGGGACTGCTTACTGAGCGGCGTTCAGGATCTCGCGCGCCAGCTTCGCGGTCTCGGTCGGCGTCTTGCCGACCTTGACACCGGCGGCCTCGAGGGCTTCCTTCTTGGCCTGTGCGGTGCCCGAAGAACCCGAGACGATGGCGCCGGCGTGGCCCATGGTCTTGCCCTCGGGGGCGGTGAAGCCCGCGACGTAACCGACGACCGGCTTGGTGACGTTCTTCGCGATGAAGTCCGCCGCACGCTCCTCGGCGTCGCCGCCGATCTCGCCGATCATGACGATCAGCTCGGTCTCCGGGTCGGCCTCGAAGGCCTCCAGGGCGTCGATGTGCGTGGTGCCGATGACCGGGTCGCCACCGATGCCGACGGCGGAGGTGAAGCCGATGTCACGGAGCTCGTACATCATCTGGTAGGTCAGCGTGCCGGACTTGGACACGAGACCGATCTTGCCGGGCTTGGTGATGTCGCCCGGGATGATGCCGGCGTTGGACTGGCCGGGGGTGATCAGACCCGGGCAGTTCGGGCCGATGATCCGGGTCTTGTTGCCCTTGGCGGTCGCGTACGCCCAGAAGGCGGCGGAGTCGTGCACCGCGATGCCCTCGGTGATGACGACGGCCAGCGGGATCTCGGCGTCGATCGCCTCGATCACGGCGGCCTTGGCGAAGGCCGGCGGGACGAAGAGGACGGAGACGTTGGCGCCCGTCTTCTCCATCGCCTCGGCGACGGAGCCGAAGACCGGGACCTCGGTGCCGTCGAAGTCGACGGTGGTGCCGGCCTTGCGCGGGTTCACGCCGCCGACGATGTTGGTGCCGTCAGCCAGCATCAGCTTGGTGTGCTTCATGCCCGTGGCACCGGTCATGCCCTGGACGATGACCTTGCTGTCCTTGTTGAGGAAGATAGCCATGTGAGTCTGTGACCTCTGCCCTTACTTCGCAGCCGCGAGCTCGGCGGCCTTGTCGGCCGCGCCGTCCATGGTGTCCACGCGCTGCACCAGCGGGTGGTTGGCGTCCGAGAGGATCTTGCGACCCAGCTCGGCATTGTTGCCGTCGAGACGGACGACGAGCGGCTTGGTGACCGCCTCGCCCTTCTCCTCCAGCAGGGCCAGCGCCTGGACGATGCCGTTGGCGACCTCGTCGCAGGCGGTGATGCCACCGAAGACGTTGACGAAGACGGACTTGACGTCCGGGTCGCCGAGGATGATCTCGAGACCGTTGGCCATGACGGCGGCGGAGGCGCCACCGCCGATGTCCAGGAAGTTGGCGGGCTTGACGCCACCGTGGTTCTCGCCGGCGTAGGCGACGACGTCGAGGGTGCTCATGACGAGACCCGCGCCGTTGCCGATGATGCCGACCTCACCGTCGAGCTTGACGTAGTTGAGGTTCTTCGCCTTGGCGGCGGCCTCGAGCGGGTTCGCGGCCGCGTGGTCCACGAACTCCTCGTGACCCGGCTGGCGGAACTCGGCGTTCTCGTCGAGCGAGACCTTGCCGTCGAGCGCGATGACGTCGCCGTTGGCGACCTTCGCGAGCGGGTTGACCTCGACGAGGAGCGCGTCCTCGGCGATGAAGGTCGCCCACAGGGTCACGAGGACCTCGGCGACCTTCTCCGCGACCTCGGCCGGGAACTGCGCCAGCGCGACGATCTCGCGGGCCTTCTCGATGGTCACGCCCTCGTTGGCGTTCACCGGGACCTTGGCGAGCTTCTCGGGGGTCTCCTCGGCGACCTGCTCGATGTCCATGCCGCCCGCGACCGACGCCATGGCGAGGAAGGTGCGGTTGGTGCGGTCGAGGAGGTACGAGACGTAGTACTCCTCGAGGATCTCGGGAGCCGTCTCGGCGATCATCACCTTGTGGACCGTGTGGCCCTTGATGTCCATGCCGAGGATGTCCGTCGCCCGGGCGACGGCCTCGTCCGGGGTGGCGGCCAGCTTCACGCCACCGGCCTTGCCGCGGCCGCCGACCTTCACCTGCGCCTTGACGACCGACTTGCCGCCCAGCCGCTCGGTGGCCTCGCGAGCCGCCTCAGGCGTGTCGATGACTTCACCGGCCAGCACCGGTACACCGTGCTTGGCGAAGAGGTCCCTCGCCTGGTACTCGAACAGGTCCACGCGCGTCCGTCCCTTGTCTTTTTTAAAGATTCGCAGTGATTCGCGGTTGTCTGCTATCTGCGTGGGCGTGCCGCGGAGGGCAACGTGACGGCGCTGTCACAAGGAAGGCGCACACGGTGACCGTGGACGCGGCATGTCCGTCCCGCAGGTTATCCCCGCAGGCCGTAGGTCCCTAAATCGCAGATCACACCTGAGCGGTGATACCTGTCACAGATCGCCTCACGGTTGAACTGGAAGTTCGTGTGTTCCACCGATTCACACGAGGGGCCCGGACGGGGCCGGAGCGGGGCCGTCAGGGGGTCGGCAGGGGCCGCTTCTCCAGCGCCGCGGCCATGACCTCCGGGAACAGGTCGGGGGTGCAGGCGAAGGCCGGCGCGCCGAGCGCCGCAAGGGCGGCGGCGTGCTCGCGGTCGTAGGCCGGGGCGCCCTCGTCGGACAGCGCCAGCAGGGTCACGAACTCGACCCCGGCCCCCTTCATCGCGGCGACGCGCTTGAGCATCTCGTTGCGGATGCCGCCCTCGTAGAGATCACTGATCAGGACGACGACGGTGTCGGCGGGCCGGGTGATCTTCGACTGACAGTAGGCGAGGGCGCGGTTGATGTCGGTGCCACCACCCAGTTGGGTGCCGAAGAGGACGTCGACCGGGTCGTCGAGCTGATCGGTGAGGTCCACGACGGCGGTGTCGAAGACGACGAGCCGGGTCGCGATCGAGCGCATCGAGGCCAGCACCGCGCCGAAGACGGAGGCGTAGACGACGGAGGCCGCCATCGAACCCGACTGGTCGATGCAGAGGATCACCTCCTTCTTCACCGATTGCGCCGCACGGCCGTACCCGATCAGCCGCTCGGGGACGACGGTCCGGTATTCGGGCAGGTAGTTCTTGAGGTTGGCCCGGATCGTGCGGTCCCAGTCGATGTCGTGGTGGCGGGGGCGGCTGATCCGCGCGGACCGGTCGAGGGCACCGGTCAGCGTCGCCCGGGTCCGCGCCGCGAGCTTCTTCTCCAGCTGCTCGACCACCTTGCGGACCACGGCCCGCGCCGTCTCCTTCGTCGTCTCGGGCATCGCCTTGTTCAGCGAGAGCAGCGTGCCCACGAGGTGCACGTCCGGCTCGACGGCCTCCAGCATCTCCGGTTCCAGCAGCAGCGTGGACAGGCCGAGCCGCTCGATCGCGTCGCGCTGCATCACCTGGACCACCGAACTGGGGAAGTACGTGCGGATGTCCCCGAGCCAGCGCGCCACGTTCGGTGCGGACCCGCCGAGCCCCGCCGACCGCGCCCCCGATCCCTTGCG
>NZ_JARAYQ010000398.1:0-5379 GCF_033794505.1 Streptomyces sp. MB09-01
TTTTTTTTTATTATTCGGCGACCCACTAGGATTATACATTTTAAGTCGGCGGGAGCGGTCGAATGTTATAAGAGGCAGCAGGAAATCCGCGGACGAGGACGTCGGGGACCTCGACCTCACCGCCGAGGTGGACGAGGAGACCGGCCCGGACCAGGTGACCGACCGCAGCCGCCGTCACCCGCGGCCGGCCCCGCGGCAACGGGGCGCCGAGCGCCTCCATCAGCCGGTCTGCGGCCCACCCCGCCACCACCGGGCCCCGCAGCGCGGCGCGGACCGCCTCAGGGTCGGCGGCCTCCACCACCGCACGCGACCACAGGCCCGGCCCGACGTCCGCGGCCGGGACCAGGCCCGAACCCGTCGCCCACCGCCACGCCGCGGCCGGTACCCGCAGCCGGCCCGCCGCTCGACCCTCGTCGAACGTGCCCCGGCGCCAGCCCGTCCCGCGCCTGCGGCCCCCCGAGGCATCCGGCGAGACTCAGCCCGCCCGGCGGGCTCCTCACCGCAGGGCCGAAGACCCGGCACGGCCACGCCGGACGACCCCGCCCAGGCCCGCCGTGCGGCCCGCCGCCAAGCTCAAGCCCAAGCCCAGGAAGGTAAACCGGCCGTACCGTACGCCTGTACCGCACGGGCCGGTACGGCGCGCCCCAGGGGCGGGGGCCGCGGACATGACGGGGCTGCGCCGGGCCGCGCACGGCGTCACCGGCCCTGCCGTGGCCGCGCTCTGCCACCAGACCTACGGCCGATCGTGACTGAGCGCCCTCCTTGGTTCTGACCGCGCTTCGGTGACGACTACGGCTGACGGAGGACGCGGATCGAACCCTTACGGACAGCCCAAAGCCGATGCCACCCAGTTTTCGGAGGGTGGTGCGTCCTGGGGTGTGTCGTTTACCAGCCAGGAACCGTTCCACTCGACGTTCCACACCTCGCCGAGTGAGTTCTCGAACTCCACGAAACTCCCCGGAGCGCCTTCGAGGAGCCCGAGCTCCCTCAGCAGCACGTCGTGCGTGGCAAACCCGCGGGACGGACCCACACTGCCGCCCTTGGTCCTGGTGTTCTCGTATCGCATCCGCAGGTACGGAACCGGGGGCCGGGAGACGATCGTCGGCCGTAGCATGCGCTTGCACCGTAGAGCCGCCTCCTCCAGGCTCTCGTCTCCGCGGAACTCGCACTGGTACGCCGGGAAGACCGCTGAGACGACCTCGTTCAGGGCCTCGTTCCGCCCGTGGTGGTAGCCGTGCACGGGCGGTGAAGACGCTGCCACGGCGTCGAACCGGTAGGTCCCGTAAGAGAAGCCGGTGGCGATCGTGAGCGGTCGCGCGCCTGGTCCGCGCCCGAGGCGGTGCTGTCTCGCGAACTCAAGAACAGCCGTGGTCAGACCTTCGTCGTGGACGTCCAGCGAGTTCATTTGGTAGGCCCAGCCTCCGTCGACGTCCATGGCGAGGGAGAACATGAAGCGCGACATGGGCGACCATCGCCAGGCCAAGGGCAGGCCCGGTACCTCCTCGACGTTCCCGATCTTCCCGACAGCCTGTTCGATGTTCATGTCCGCCATCTTCTCCTTCCTGCGCCAGCTGCATGATCGGGGGAGGAAGGCGGGCCGGTTGCCACCGCTGATCGGAGACGGCTACGGCTACGGCTACGGCTACGGCTACGGCTACGGCCATGGCTCACGAAGGATGCGGCTCTGAGCAGGGTGAATGAGGCTGGAGTCGACGAAGATTGCCGATGGCATCCCGGGCCGCCCAGCTCGCCGGCGCCGTCCATGAAGGCGGAGCGGCTCGGCGCGCACTACACGGCTCGACTGAAGAGCCGGAGGCCATCGGCCCGTAGCCGGACCCGCTCTTGTGGACTACGGGAACAGCGGTGGGTGGAGCGGGTGCGGGGATCGTGCGGGGCCGTAGCGGTGCGGGCATCGCGCCCTGGCCAGGAACGCAACCTCCTCCACGTTGCGACGGTAGGACGGAAGTACGGTCCGCAGCCAGGGCTGCACGACCAGTACTGGGCGGCTTCCTGGAGGGTGGGGCCGCATCTGCTCGCGCAGTGCCTCGGCCGGCCGCTCCCAGGCTCTCGAGGGTGAGGGTGCTCACGGCAGGTAGGACTCCAGCGGGCCGCGGCGCCGGACGTCGAGCGTCGCGCAGTGGAAGGATCCCCCGAACGGGGCGTAGTGCTGCAGGTCGCATGGGATCGGCTCGTAGCCCCACGCCTCGAGCGCCCGGAGCATGCCGGTCTGCTTGCGCTCCGCGATCACGCGGCCGTTGCCGATCGCCAGGACGTTCATGCTGAGCCACTTCCCGCACATCGACGTGATGCCCAGCAGTCGCTCGTCGATCGGCTCGGGCTCCGGGGCCACGAGGACCTCCCACGAGTCGAGAACCGCCGGCAGTCGGCCGATGTCGATGTACTCGGGGTTGACCAACACCCTGCCGGGCGACAACGGCAGGAACGTCGTGTCGATGTGCATGGGGGTCGGGCAGCGGCTCTCGATCTCGTGGATGCGGTAACCCGAACCCAGGTGCCGGCGCAGCCACTCGATTCCCATGCGGTTGGTGACGTTGCTCCGGGTCACGAACAGGTCCCGCCCCGCCCTCACGAAGTCGGCGGCATCGAACACGGGCTCGAATTCGGTGAGGATGTAACGTCCGGGCGGACCGCTCTTCGGAACGCGATAGTCCGGCTCGTACAGAGCCTCGGTGAGCTGCGGTCGCGGCGCCGCGGTCCAGCGGGCTCCGCGCCGGAAGTAGTCCTTGAGGATGGTGCGGTAGGCGTGCGTCTCGAAGTACCGGCACGGCCAGGCCATCGGAGTCTCGATGATCTCGTCCCCGACCACCAGCAGGCTGTCGCGCGGACAGCTGCTGCAGAAGCCGCGCGAGGCCCAGTCGGGGGTGGCGAACCGCCGGGTGTGGTCCACCGGGTCCGGGCGCGTCACAGTGATCTGCAGGGATCGCAGCAGGGCGATGAACTGGTCGAGTTCGTGCTGCGCCGACTCCACCAGGATCCGCGGGTACCGCCGGCCGGCCGCGAGCCCCTGCAGGTGTGCCGCCCAGGGCGGGATGTTGCACGCCACGACCGGGTGCCGGGAGGGAAACGCGGCGCCGTCGAGCCGCCCCACGACGACCTCCTCCAGCGGGTCCCACTCGTTGTGCGAACTCACCGGCGGGCAGGCGGACGCTGCAACCGACTCGTCCGGTCCGTCGGCGGGCGACCGGCCCGGTCCCTGTGCTGCCGCCATCATGACCGCCTTCATTCCACGGAATCTTCGACTCCCACTGCCCGGGGCCCCCACGATGCCGCGCACGCCATGCCGGGCGACAGCCGGTGCGCCCGTATGGGTGGGCCTCAACACCACGCTCGCGAACGCGGTTGCCCGCGGTGCCCGACGCGGGCTCGAACCGGGCCTCAGTGGAGGCAGGCGACAGCGCCCCGCTCGTTGCATGGCCGAGAAGCGGGAAGGCGGGCGACCGGGCCGTCCAGATGTCGATCGTCACCCCCGGACGGCCCGCCTCCCGTCGGCCGCGTGGCGACCCAGAGCGGGCCAGCGGGAAGCTCAAGGCGCGGCCGAAGCTGAAGCGGGCGGCCGGCCGGGGTCGCGAAGGCGATCGGGATGCTGCTGGAGACCTCGACGGAGGAGACAACCGACGTCTGTGGTGGGTGCGGCACGGCGGCGGACCTGTCCCGCGCTGCCCGTCGCGGACCGGCCGGAAGAAGCGCACCCATGGGTGCGCTCACTGCAAGTCCCGGAGGGCGCAAGGGCGACCGGACCCCAGGGTTGCGGGGCTAACCCTCGGAGCCCGCACTGTGCCGCCCAGGACACGATGCAAACCCCGACGTCGTTTCATGCTCCGCCCCTCATCACGACGTAGAAGAAGGACACCGACATGCTCACCGACGTGCTCACCGGCTGGACCGCGGAGACCTCGGGCGGCCTGACCGTGCTGACCGCGATCGCCGTGTGGGGCTGGCTCCGCCGACGGCGGCCGGCCCGGCCGGACAGCGCCGCCCCTGCTGTCTCTGCGGGCGGCCGGACGGTCCGTACGTACACCCACCTCGGCGCCCGGGCCGCCGACCGCCAGCCCGTCCACCTGCCCACCAGCCAGCCCGCCGGAACGGTCGTGGCCTGGCCCACCGGGGCCCGCGCAGATGCGGAACGGTTCGAACTGACCGAGGCGCTGCTGCCGGACGGCACGTACGCGGCGGAGTGGGTGGGGCTGCACCGGCGGCGGTAGTGCGCTCGGCTCTGACCTGGCGGGGGCCGGACTGGCGTTGCGGTCCGGCTCCCCGCCACACACAGCATGCTCGCGCGGGGACGCGGTGGCCGATGGCCGAGGCCGCCGAGCTCATGGTCCTGCCCGGCGACGGCGCGACCGCGCTGGCAGAGTGGCACGTGGCGGCCGGCAGGGCATGCGCGGCCGCCGCAGACGCCCACGCACTGGAGACTCAATGAACCGTCGACTCGTGAGCGCCGCGCTGAACGTCCCGCTTCCGCCCGAAGCGGCCTTCCGGCTCTTCACCGCCCGGGGTGAGCGCGACTGGGTGCCGGGCTGGGAACCCGTTTTCCCGGTCGAGACGCCGGACGACACCGCGCCGGGGACCGTCTGGCTCACCGCGTCGCACGGAGAGGAGACGACATGGCTGGTTGCCTCCCAAGACTTCCCGCGGTCAGTCTCCTACGCCCGAATCACCCCAGGCGTCCGGGCCGGGACGGTCACCGTCACCCTGGCAGCGACCGAGGTCGGCTGCGAGGTGACGGTCACCTACGACATGACGCCCCTCACCCCGGCCGCGGCCAAGGCCCTCGACGAGTTCGCCGCCGAGTACCCGTCCTTCATCTGCTCCTGGGAGGAACTCATCACTGCCCACCTGGCTTGAACACCGCCGTTCAGGCGCAACGACGACAGCCGGGTCCCGGCATGCCGATTGGTGCTGATGGCGGTCCAGCCGACGCCGTCCGCAAACGCCGTCACGTCACCTCGTAGCGGTCGTCGGTGCCGTCCCCTGCCGCGGCGCCGCGCCTCACCTCCTTGCCCCCGCCCCGTCGCCGGGCGCGGACTGCTGCCGGTGGGCGGAGACCGGAGCCCCGGGCCGGGCCCATCTGCCTGCGTTCTGTCCGTATGGGTGTGAGTGGGAGTCGAGCCGGCGAGCATGCGCAGGGCGTTTTCCGACGGTGAGCCGGGTTCGACGGTGTAGAGGCCGAGGCTGGTCGGGCTCGCCGATGGGGGTGGCGGGGCCGGGTGCTCGGCGCGTCTGGTTCAGCCTGGGAGGGCGGCGAGCCAGTCGGTCAGCAGGCGGTTGACCTCGGCGGGGCGTTCCTGCTGGATCCAGTGGCCGCAGCCTTCCAGCAGGTGGGAGGCGGACAGGGCGGGAAGGGTGGAGGGGTAGGCG
>NZ_JARAYQ010000399.1:0-5363 GCF_033794505.1 Streptomyces sp. MB09-01
CCGTACGACGGCACCACGGCACCACGGCACCACCGCTCGGTAAACGCTTCCCGCCGGGCGCGGGGCACGGCGGGAAGCGTTTACCGAGCGGTGGTGCCGTGGTGCCGTGGTGCCGTCGTACGGTGGTCCGGTCGAACGGTGGTGCCGTCGTACGGTGGTGCGGTCCTACGGTGCTGCGGCCGGACCGGTTGCCGGTGGTGCGCCCGTCCCCCCTTACACGGGGAGTTCGGGCATCTGCGGGTGGGCGCAGGAGGACGAGCCGCAGGAACAGGAGCTGCCCCCGTTGGACGCGCCGCCCTCGGGCAGCGCGACCGTGTCCCGCATGGAGGTCACGGTGAGTTCACCGAGGTCGAGGTCGTCGAGGTCGTAGCCGGAGGACTGCGTGCTGTCGGTCATGGGTTCCTCTCGTGTATGGGGTCAGGCCTCGGGGGCGAACGAGGCGTGCGGCTGGGCGCAGGACGAGGAACCCTGGCAGGAGCAGGAGCCCCAGGACGCCCCTCCCTCGGGCAGTGCGGCGGTGTCCCGCATGGAGGTGACGGTGAGGTCGCCGAGGTCGAGTTCCAGGTCGTGGAGTTCGGTCTCGGGGGTACGTGCGGTGTCGGACATGTGTGTCTCCCGGGATGTGGAAGCGGATAGCCGAAGGTGCACTGAGCGTCCGTGGACCGGATCGTCCGGAAAAGCATGGCGAGGTCGTCCGGACGGCAGCAAGCGCGTGGGGCTTCTGCTCGCTACCTCGGCAAGTCCGGTTCGACTTGGTCACGTCGCTGACGGCCGAAACCGGCCACGGGTATTACGGCCGGTGTTGCGGCCGTTCCCCAGTTTTCCCGGGGCCGCTCGAGCCCCGCCGGAGCGTAAGCGGCCGCATTTCCCGGCGGGGCGCGGAAATTGCGGTGCACGGCCTGAATTCAGCCAATTCCATGGGCATTTATCGGCAACGGGGGGTGGGGGCCATCGCGGGGTCGTGCCGCTGCTTCCGGCACGTACGGAGGGGCCGTCCGGCGCCGTCCTGGCCACAGCGGCCCTGTCTCTGACAGCGCCTCAGGGCACGGCGGCGGCTCAGGGTCCGTGAGTTCCCGCATCCCGACGAGGTGATCCCCGCAAACTCCAGGGCGATGGGCCGAAGACCGCCCTAACCCGAGGTGGAGGCTCGTTCCGCGCGGCTCAGGTCGCGGTAGCGGTCGAATGCCTCGCGCGCGTCTGGAATGAAATCCTGCTGCCGCACAAGGGATTCGAGTTCCGTCTCGGTGAGCCAGCCGTGCCAGGCGACTTCCTCGGCCCTCGGCCGCACGGGCGAGGTGATGACGGCCTCGTGCAGTCCGAGCCAGTAGGGGCTGATCTCGCCCGCGCACAGGAATGTGAGCACGAAGCGCGGGGCGGCGTGAACGCCCAGTTCCTCCGACAGCTCCCGGGCTGCCGCCTTTTCGTACGACTCGCCTACGGCAGCGGCACCGCCGAGCATCCAGTTGTACCGGCCCGGAAAGCGGGACGAGTCGTCCGGGCGGCGGTGGACCAGGAATCGTCCCTCTTCGTCGCGGCACACGATCGTGGCGATGCGGTGCAGCCAGCCCTGACGGATCGCCTCGGCCCGGTCGACGACTCCCAGCACCTGGTCCTGCTCGTCAACGTGGTCGACCAGTTCACCCATGGGGATCACGATGCCAGAGGTGCGCGCGGCGGAGCCAGCGGATGGTCACGCTCTCTCGCGCCGCCCGCACTCGGGAGCTCGTGGACCCGGGGGCGGATCCGGCCGGAAAGGGACGTGCCCCGGGAACAGCCGTACTGGCTGGTCCCGGGGCACGGTCGTGAGGGCTCGGCCCGCCGGGCGGATCAGTACTCGTAGAGACCGAACATGTCGACCACCATGTCGGTGGGCTGCCAGCTGCGGTTCCAGAGGTCGATGACGCCGTGCTTGCCCGTGCTCGCCTGGACCAGGTTCGGGACGGTCGCGCCCTTCGTCCAGTTCAGGTTGGAGGAGTTGGGCGGTGTGGGCCTGATCTGGGTCCTGCTGATGTACTGGGCCCAGGTGTTCGAGTCCGGTGCGACCGTGAGGTGGCCGTCGCCCTGGGTGTTGGTGACGGTCGCGTTCAGGACGTAGCCCGTGACCCACGGCTTGCCGTCCCCGAGCGGCAGGTAGCTGTAGTCCTGGCCCGGCACCGGGGACCAGTCGCGCGAGTCGTACAGCCGCGTGGGCTTGACGGGCAGGTAGGCGGCCTTGCTGTCGGGGCTGTAGTAGCCGACGACGTCCACGATCACGTCGGCCGGGTCCCAGGAGCCGTTGCGGACGTTGATCCTGCCGTCGGAGCCCACCGGGACGATCACCGAGTTGGCGATCGTCTGGCCCGGCGTGAAGTTCACGTTCGACGTGGAGGGGGCCTGCTGCCCGCTCGGGAAGAGCGTCAGGTGGCCGGCGTTCCGCGGGTTGGTGACCGTGACGTTGAGGGCTACGGCGGTGACGCCCCAGGACGGAACGCCGGCCTTGCCGGCGATCTGGACGGGGAACGTGCTCTGCCCGGCGACCTGGCCCCACGAGGTGCCGAGGCCCTCGCGGCTGTCGACGATGCGGGCCGGGTCCAGCGAGGTGTAGCCGCTGGCGTTGGTGCGGGTGAAGTAGCCGGTGACGTCCGCGATCAGGTCCACGTCGCCGTAGCTGCGGTTGACGAGCTCCACGTAGCCGTCCGCGCCGACCGGCACGATCGTCATGTTCGGCACGGTCTGCCCCGCGACGAAGTTGACGTTCGAGGTGTTCGGCTGCTCCGTGCCCGACGGGTAGGCCGTGATGTGGCCGCCGGAACGGGCGTTGGTGACGGTCAGGTTGAGGGCCACCGCGGTCGCGTCGGCCGGAATGCCGCTGTTGCCGCCGATCTTCACACGGGCCGTGCCGTACGGGAGGACCGGGCCGGCGGCGGCGCCGGTGCCGTCGCGGGTGTCCAGCAGCCGGGTCGGGCCGTGCGGGGTGAACTTCGAACCGTACGCCTGGACGTCCACGCTGTTGGTGGCGGTCACGTTGTTGTTCAGGTCGGTCAGGGTGACCGTGACCTTGTGGGTCCCGAGCTCGGAGAACTTGTGGTGCGACTTGAGGAGCTTGGCGTTGGTGGTGTGGGCGGTCTCGGTCTGACCGTCACCCCAGTTGATCTCGACCCGGATCGAGGACTCGACGCTGGTGCTGATCTGGGACGCCAGGCTGATGCCGTGCGCGGTGGTGCCCGAAGCGAGCAGGTCGACGGCGAGGCCCGGGTTGTCCTTCGCGGCTCCGGCGGCCTGCGGAGCGGCGGCCGCCTTGCCGTTCTTGCCCGCATCGGCGGGAGCGGTGGTGGCCTTGCGCACGGTGCGCTCGGCGGGGCTGTGGAAGACGGCGGAACCCGCCGCCGCGGCCTTCGCCGAATCGATCTTGGCGGCCACGCTGCCGGCACGGTCCGCAGGCTGGTCTGAGGCCTGGGCCACGTTCGGTACGAAGCCGATGGCTGCCGCGACGACGGCAGCCGAAATCATGACGCGGTGACGCTGCACCGGTCCCCCCTTATTTTTGAACCAGTTCAGAAAGTGAAGCGCGTTCAGCATACACATACCGGTGATCGATACGAACATATTTTCGGATCTTACGAACGCCCTGTCGCCGAGGACGTCAGGGGATTCCCGGCGGTTGCACCTGGCATGATCGAATCGTCGGCGGCACACGGATCGCGTCCGGCACGGAGGCGGGGCGGGAGTGGCCAGACGCGGAGGGCCCTGAGGGCGGGAACGCGGGAGGTTCCGCAGCGGCCGGTGCCCGGCCGGTGTGTAGCGAGAGTGCTGCCAGGACTCTGAGTCATGTCCGCGATCGCGCGGAACTCGGTGGCGTTCGGCGTGGAGATAGGGAAGGCTCGCGGGCATGGTCTCGGTATTGCAGAACGTGGCGATCGACTGTGCGGACGCCTACGAGTTGGCCCGGTTCTGGAGCAGTGTGACAGGCCGTCCGCTGCATCCGGAGGTCAAACCGGGTGACCGGGAGACTCAGGTGCTGCTGGCGGAGGGCCCGGTGCTGTACTTCAACCAGGTCCCCGAGCCCAAGACGATCAAGAACCGGATCCATCTGTGCCTGCGTCCTGAGACCTCACGCGATCCGGAGGTGGACCGGCTGTTGGGCCTCGGCGCCACCTTTGTCAGCGATCACCGGAATCCCGATGGTTCAGGCTGGGCCGTCCTTGCCGATCCAGAAGGCAACGAATTCTGCGTTCTGCGCAGCGAGTCCGATCGGGCCGCCGTGCATTCCTGACGGCCACGCGCCGCCCTGGCCCCGCCGGAAACGGTGCCGATGGCTCGTGGTTCAGGGTGGCCGACCATGTACGGGCACCCCGTCAGCCGCCTGCCTCCCGGAGCAGGACTGCGGCCCCGGAGGCGGCCTTCTCCTACGCGCGGGCGGGTCAGGCGACCAGCTCATAGATGCCTCGGGCCGTCAGCCAGAGGCCGACGAGCAGGGAGAGCGTGACGATCAGCTGCTCCTGATGCTGCTCGAGCCACACCCGCAGGGCGTTCAACCTGGCACGCGCAGCCGCGGGCGCCCGGACCGTGTACATCTCCATGGCGATGAGGCCGAGCGTGGCCAGCAGGCAGTAGCCGGTCAGTGCGAGCCAGTCGGTGAGGGAGGAAAGGTCCGCGGCGACGACCGTCGCGGCTCCGGCACCGACCAGCGCCCAAGGCTGCAGCAGCCAGGCCAGCCCGGCTGCCGTGCCCAGCGAGGCGCTGTCCACCCGAGCGGTCCAGCGCGGCGGGCCGTGCGGGCGGGGCGGCCGACGGCGCCGGTGCGCGCCGTACATGACCAGCCCGACGCCGATGGCGAGTTTCGCACACGCCGCGGCGGTCGACGGTGCGGCGTGGCGGGCCGGGGGCTCACCACCGGTCAGCAGCACCACACACGCGATCACCACAACCAGGTTGGCGAGCCACGACAACAGGAACGCCAGGCCCTTGCGGACGCCACGCTGCGAGGAGAGCAGCAGGATGAAGGCGCTGTTGTGCAGAGGCCCCAGGGTGATGGCCGTACCGATCACGACCAGGTCGAGGACCATCAGCGCAGTCACTCCCGGAGGCCGAGGCCGTCTGCCGCCTTCGGACGGGTGGACCGGAGACGGGGTCGGGCGGCGCCGTCACGACACCGCGTTCCGACTCTGCGGGTGACGGCCCGACCGGTCAAGCAGGCCACGCGCACGTCCCCGAATGCCGCACCACGAGGGGCAGGAGGTTCGCCGCGCCACCCCCGTCAGCGGCGAACGGGTCCACTTCACCGCCGGCCCCCACCCCCCGCAACGTGACCCTTAAACCCATCTGACGCCGCCCAGCCACAAAAAGCGGAAACTTCAAAGCCTCATCTAACAACAAAAAAAAAA
>NZ_JARAYQ010000039.1:0-41388 GCF_033794505.1 Streptomyces sp. MB09-01
GTGCCGCCCCCGGCACCCGCCCGGCGGCCGTCCCCATATACCGGCAAGCGGAATACCGGAATACGGACGGGGTCTTACGTTCACCGGGCAATCCCCCGTAGATTCCCTGCGCTTACGCAGATGATCGACGAGGGGACGAGGGTCATGCCTGAACCGGAAGCAACAGGGACAGAGCGGAACACGGCGAGTCCGGACACCACACCGGGCTCGCCTTCTCCGAAGTCCATCGCCGTGTGGGTGCTCGTCGGACTCGTCGGCGCCATCGGCTGGGGCGTGCTCGCGCTCTCGCGCGGCGAGGAGATCTCGGCCGCCTGGCTGCTCGCCGCCGCGCTGGGCTCGTACGCCATCGGCTACCGCTTCTACGCGCGCTTCATCGCGCACCGCGTGCTCAAGGTGGACAAGACGCGGGCCACCCCCGCCGAACGCCTTGACAACGGTGTCGACTTCCATCCCACCGACCGCCGGGTCCTCTTCGGCCACCACTTCGCCGCCGTCGCCGGCGCCGGCCCGCTCGTCGGACCGGTGCTCGCCGCGCAGATGGGCTACCTGCCCGGCACCATCTGGATCGTCGCGGGCGTCATCTTCGCGGGCGCCGTGCAGGACATGATCACGCTGTTCTTCTCCACCCGGCGCGACGGCCGCTCCCTCGGCCAGATGGCCCGGGACGAGATCGGCCCCGTCGGCGGAGCCGCCGCCCTGGTCGCCGTGTTCGCCATCATGATCATCCTGTTGGCCGTGCTCGCGCTGGTCATCGTCAACGCCCTGGCGCACTCCCCCTGGGGCGTCTTCTCCATCGGCATGACCATCCCGATCGCCCTCTTCATGGGCTTCTACCTGCGCGTGCTGCGGCCGGGCCGGGTCACCGAGGTCTCCTCCATCGGTGTCGCCCTGCTCCTGGTCGCCATCGTCGCGGGCGGCTGGGTCGCCGAGTCCTCCTTCGCGGACACCTTCACGCTGGAGAAGGAGACGCTGGTCATCTGGATGGTCGCCTACGGCTTCATCGCGTCGGTGCTGCCGGTGTGGATGCTGCTCGCACCCCGCGACTACCTCTCCACCTTCATGAAGATCGGCACCATCGCGCTGCTCGCCCTGGGCGTGGTCATCGCGATGCCGATGCTGAAGATGCCCTCGGTCACGGACTTCGCCTCGCGGGGCGACGGCCCGGTCTTCGCCGGCTCGATGTTCCCGTTCGTCTTCATCACCATCGCCTGCGGCGCCCTCTCCGGCTTCCACTCGCTGGTCGCCTCGGGCACCACCCCGAAGATGATCCAGAAGGAGACCCAGGTCCGGGTCATCGGCTACGGCTCGATGCTGACCGAGTCCTTCGTCGCCGTCATGGCGATCATCGCGGCCTGCATCATCGAGCCCGGCCTCTTCTTCGCCGTGAACTCCCCCGCCGGGGTCATCGGCACCACGGTCGAAACCGCCTCGCAGGCGGTGACCGACTTCGGCTTCGCCATCTCCCCCGAGGCGCTGACCCAGGCCGCGAAGGACGTGGAGGAGGCCAGCCTGCTGTCCCGTACGGGCGGCGCTCCGACCTTCGCACTCGGAATGTCGGAGATCTTCTCGTCGGTCATCGGCGGGGCCGGCATGAAGGCCTTCTGGTATCACTTCGCCATCATGTTCGAGGCGCTGTTCATCCTCACCACCCTCGACGCGGGCACCCGCGTCGGCCGGTTCATGCTCCAGGACACCCTCGGCAACCTGCACAAGTCCTTCAAGGACGTCAGCTGGAAGCCCGGCGTCTGGCTGGCGAGCGCGATCGTCGTCGGCGCCTGGGGCTACTTCCTGTGGGTGGGCATCAAGGACCCGCTGGGCGGCATCAACCAGCTGTTCCCGCTCTTCGGCATCGCGAACCAGCTGCTCGCCGCGGTCGCCCTGGCCGTCTGCACCACCCTGCTGGTCAAGTCCGGCCGCCTCAAGTGGGCCTGGGTGACGGCCGTCCCGCTGGCGTGGGACGTGGCCGTGACGCTCACCGCCAGCTACCAGAAGATCTTCTCCGACAACCCGAAGATCGGCTTCTTCGCGCAGCGCAGCACCTTCCAGGAGGGCATCGACGCCGGGAAGGTGCTCAAGCCCGCGAAGAGCATGGACGAGATGCACACCGTGGTCACCAACGCCACGGTGGACGGGGTGCTGTCGGCCCTCTTCGCCCTGCTGATCATCATCGTGCTGCTGGACGCGGCCCGCACCTGCCTGAAGGCCGTCCGCAAGCCGGAGTCGGTGGCCCTCACCGAGGTCCCGTGGACCGAGTCGAAGATCGTCGCCCCGGCCGGGCTGATCCCGACCGCCGAGGAGCGGGCGGAGCTCGCCGCGGCGGGCCTCGACTCGGGCGGCGGACGGGTCAAGGAGCCGCTGTCCTCATGAGCGGCCTCACGAGCGGCCCCAGCCGCCTCACGAGCGGCGCCCGCGGCTTCCCGCGGCTGCGCGGCGCGCTGGCCCGGGCCCGGTTCTACGTACGGGAGTTCTCGGGAGAGGCGGCGTACGACCGGTACGTCGCCCACACCCGCTCCCACGACCCGGACGCGGAGGTCCTGAGCCGCCGGGACTTCGAACGCGCCCGCACGGACGCGCGCGAGGCGGACCCGCGCAAGGGCTTCCGCTGCTGCTGAGCCACACCGGAGGGCCCCGCCGAAATCCGGCGGGGCCCTTCGCGCGCCTCCGGCACACTCGACCGCATGGACATCACGATCAGACCTGCCCAGCCTGCCGAGTTCGCGGAGCTGGGCGAGATCACCGCCCAGGCCTATCTCGCCGACGGGCACCTGGACTTCAACGAGGACGACGGCTACCTGAACGTGCTGCGCGACGTGGCCGGCCGGGCCGCCCTGGCCGAGGTGCTCGTCGCCGAGCGGGACGGGCGGATCCTGGGCGGAGTGACCTTCGCCGCACCCGGGAGTCCGCTCGCCGACATCGCCGGCCCGGACGAGGCCGAGTTCCGGATGCTCGCGGTGGCCCGCGAGGGGCGCGGCCAGGGCGTAGGCGAGGCGTTGGTGCGGGCGTGCGTCGAGCGGGCGCGGGCGATCGAGGGCGTGGCCGCCATGGTGCTCTCCACCCAGCGCAGCATGACGGGTGCTCATCGGATCTACGCGCGACTGGGCTTCGTACGCGTTCCCGAGCGGGACTGGGCGCCGATCCCGGGTCTGACACTCCTCGCGTATCGGCTCAAGCTGTAGCCGCGCCGACACTACATGTGGGGGTTGCCGCATACGGCCGCCCCCACATGTATGCTCAAGGCTGCTGTCTCGCAGGGGAATCCGGTGTGAATCCGGAACTGTCCCGCAACGGTATGAAGTGTCCGCCTACCGGATGCCAAGTCCGAGGACCTGCCGACAGCGCGCCCGGCTCGACCGAACCGGGTGCCGACACGTCCGGGCCTCGCGGTTGGGCCGGTGGACGCCATGCGGTGTGTACGCGTTCCCGTCACGCCCGCATGCGCCCGCCCGCGCCCCGCTCCGCCGATGACCGGGCCGAGCGAGGGAGAGCTCCCGCCGTGACCATCGCGCCTTCCGCACCGCGCGCCGAGTCCGTTTCTGGCGACAACACCGAGGGCCCGGGGGCCACGCTGCTGCGTACCCTCACCGAACTTACGGCGGACCTCCCCGACACCGACCCCGGCCGGGTCGCGGCCTCCGCCCTGCGGGGCCGCAGCTCCGCCGCCGACGACGCCGAACTCCGCGCTCTCGCCACCGAGGCGGCCGCCGGTCTGATCTCCGAGGACCCCGCGTACTCGAAGCTCGCCGCCCGGCTGCTGACGCTGGCCGTGCGCGACGAGGCCGCGAGCCAGGGCTCCACCTCCTTCTCGGCCTCCGTCGAGGTCGGCCACCGCGAGGGCCTCATCGCCGACCGCACCGCCGAGTTCGTGCGCACGCACGCGAACCGGCTGGACGCGCTGGTCGAGCACACCCTCGCCGAGGGCGCCGACGACCGCTTCGGCTTCTTCGGCCTGCGCACCCTGCACAGCCGCTACCTGCTGCGCCACCCGATCACCCGTCAGGTCATCGAGACCCCGCAGTACTTCATGCTGCGCGTGGCCTGCGGCCTCGCCGCGGACGAGAGTGTCCAGGCCGTCGAGGAAGTGGCCTCGCTGTACCGGCTGATGAGCCGCCTCGACTACCTGCCCTCCTCCCCCACCCTCTTCAACTCCGGCACCCGGCACCCGCAGATGTCCTCCTGCTACCTGCTGGACTCCCCGCTGGACGAGCTCGACTCGATCTACGACCGCTACCACCAGGTGGCGCGCCTGTCGAAGCACGCGGGCGGCATCGGCCTGTCGTACTCCCGCATCCGCGCCCGCGGTTCCCTGATCCGCGGCACCAACGGCCACTCCAACGGCATCGTGCCGTTCCTGAAGACCCTCGACGCCTCCGTCGCCGCCGTGAACCAGGGTGGCCGCCGCAAGGGCGCCGCCGCCGTCTACCTGGAGACCTGGCACGCGGACATCGAGGAGTTCCTGGAGCTCCGCGACAACACCGGTGAGGACCAGCGCCGCACGCACAACCTGAACCTCGCCCACTGGGTCCCGGACGAGTTCATGCGCCGCGTGAACGCGGACGCCGAGTGGTCGCTGTTCTCCCCGGCCGACGTGCCCGAGCTGGTCGACCTGTGGGGCGACGAGTTCGACGCCGCCTACCGCAAGGCCGAGGCGGAGGGCCTGGCCCGCAAGACCATGCCCGCCCGCGACCTGTACGGCCGGATGATGCGCACCCTCGCGCAGACCGGCCAGGGCTGGATGACCTTCAAGGACGCCTCCAACCGCACGGCGAACCAGACCGCCGAGCCGGGCACGGTCGTGCACTCCTCGAACCTGTGCACCGAGATCATCGAGGTCACCAACGACGGCGAGACGGCCGTCTGCAACCTCGGCTCGGTCAACCTGGGCGCTTTCGTCATCGACACGGCCGACGGTCGCGACATCGACTGGGAGCGGATGGACGAGACCGTCCGCACCGCCGTGACCTTCCTCGACCGCGTGGTGGACATCAACTTCTACCCGACCGAGCAGGCCGGCCGCTCCAACGCCCGCTGGCGTCCGGTGGGTCTGGGCGCGATGGGTCTCCAGGACGTCTTCTTCAAGCTGAAGCTCCCCTTCGACTCCCCCGAGGCGAAGGCCCTCTCCACCAAGCTCTCCGAGCGCATCATGCTCGCGGCGTACGAGGCGTCGTGCGACCTGGCCGAGCGCAGCGGCCCGCTGCCGGCCTGGGAGCAGACCCGCACCGCGCGCGGCGTCCTGCACCCGGACCACTACGACGTGGAGCTGAACTGGCCGGAGCGCTGGGACGCGCTGCGCGCCCGCGTCGCCGAGACCGGCATGCGCAACTCCCTGCTCCTCGCCATCGCCCCGACGGCCACCATCGCCTCCATCGCCGGCGTGTACGAGTGCATCGAGCCGCAGGTCTCCAACCTCTTCAAGCGCGAGACGCTCAGCGGTGAGTTCCTCCAGGTGAACGGCTACCTGGTGGAGGAGCTGAAGGCCCTCGGCGTGTGGGACGCCCAGACCCGCGAGGCGCTGCGCGACTCCTCCGGCTCGGTCCAGGGCTTCGGCTGGATCCCGGCCGAGGTCCGCGAGCTGTACCGCACGGCGTGGGAGATCCCGCAGCGCGGACTGATCGACATGGCGGCGGCCCGTACGCCGTTCCTGGACCAGTCGCAGTCGCTGAACCTGTTCCTGGAGACGCCCACCATCGGCAAGCTCAGCTCGATGTACGCGTACGCCTGGAAGCAGGGTCTGAAGACCACCTACTACCTGCGCTCGCGCCCCGCGACGAAGATCGCCCGCGCCGCGCAGGCCGCCACTCCGGCGGCGCTCCCGCAGGCCGTGGCCGACGCGGACGCGCTCGCCTGCTCCCTTGAGAACCCCGAGTCCTGCGAGGCCTGCCAGTAATGAGCTCCACCGACAACAAGAACCTCCTGGACCCGGGCTTCGAGCTCACGCTCCGTCCGATGCGCTACCCGGACTTCTACGAGCGCTACCGGGACGCGATCAAGAACACGTGGACGGTGGAGGAGGTCGACCTCCACTCGGACGTCGCGGACCTCGCGAAGCTGACGCCGGCCGAGCAGCACATGATCGGCCGCCTGGTCGCGTTCTTCGCGACGGGTGACTCGATCGTCTCGAACAACCTGGTGCTGACGCTCTACAAGCACATCAACTCCCCGGAGGCGCGCCTGTACCTGTCGCGCCAGCTGTTCGAGGAGGCCGTGCACGTCCAGTTCTACCTGACGCTGCTCGACACCTACCTGCCCGATCCGGACGACCGGGCGGCCGCGTTCGACGCCGTCGAGGAGATCCCGTCCATCCGCGAGAAGGCGCAGTTCTGCTTCAAGTGGATGGACTCGGTCGAGAAGATCGACCGGCTGGAGACGAAGGCCGACCGCCGCCGCTTCCTGCTGAACCTGATCTGCTTCGCCGCGTGCATCGAGGGCCTGTTCTTCTACGGCGCCTTCGCGTACGTGTACTGGTTCCGCTCGCGCGGCCTGCTGCACGGCCTGGCCACCGGCACCAACTGGGTGTTCCGTGACGAGACCATGCACATGAACTTCGCCTTCGAGGTCGTGGACACGGTCCGCAAGGAGGAGCCGGAGCTCTTCGACGACGCCCTCCAGCAGCAGGTCACCGACATGCTCAAGGAGGCCGTCGAGGCGGAGCTGCAGTTCGGCCGCGACCTGTGCGGCGACGGTCTGCCGGGCATGAACACCGAGTCGATGCGCGAGTACCTGGAGTGCGTCGCGGACCAGCGTCTGGTCCGCCTCGGCTTCGCCCCGGTGTACGGCTCGCAGAACCCGTTCTCCTTCATGGAGCTGCAGGGCGTCCAGGAACTGACCAACTTCTTCGAGCGCCGTCCGTCGGCCTACCAGGTCGCGGTCGAGGGCACGGTCGACCTGGACGAGGACTTCTAGGTCCCCGGTCTTCCGGGGTCCCCCGGTCGGGACGCGGTAGCGCCGCGAAGCCGGGATGCGGTTCACCACCGCGTCCCGGCTTCTCGCGTTTCCGGCGCCCGATCGTCCGGCTGCCCGTGTGCACGGTCGCCCCGGCTCAGTGGGCGACGGGGCCCCAGTGCATCCCGGTGTGCCGGGCGCGGGGCCGACGGGTGGGCGGAAGGCCGCCCGCCTTCTGGCGCGGCAGCCATACGAGGCGGGTCTCGACGGCCCGCAGCTGCCGGTCGATCCGGCGGTCGCGCAGGACCCCGTACAGGCTGGGGGCGAGCACCAGGGCGGCGACGGCAAGGACGGTGAGGTAGCTCAGGAGCGTGTTCATGTCTCCACTGTCCTCCCGTGGGGAAAACTCGCACAGTGGCAGGACTGTCATGAAAGAGCGAATTACTGCCACACTGGAGTCATGCTGACCAACGTGGCCGTGGCCCTCCTCGACGAGATCGCCCCCTTCGAGTTCGGGATCTTCTGTGAAGTCTTCGGAATCGACCGCAGCGATCACGGACTGCCGGTGTACGACTTCGCCGTGTGCGCGGCGCAGGAAGGCCCCCTGGCCATGTCCGGCACGGGCTTCACCGTCTCCCCCGAACACGGGCTGGAGCGGCTGGAGAGTGCCGACCTGATCTGCGTGCCCGCCTTCCGTGACGCGGGCGAGCGTACGTTCCCGGAACCGCTCCTGGAGGCGCTGCGCCGCGGGGTGGACCGGGGAGCGCGGGTGGTCAGCGTGTGCAGCGGCGCGTACGTGCTCGGGGCGGCGGGACTGCTGGACGGCCGGCACTGCACCACGCACTGGATGCACGCGGCGACGCTGGCCCGGCGCTTCCCGCGGGCACTGGTCGACCCGGACGTGCTCTACGTCGACGCGGGCCCGGTGATCACGTCCGCCGGCACCGCCTCCGGCATCGACGCCTGCCTGCACCTCGTCCGGCAGGAGCACGGGGCCGAGGTGGCCAACACCATCGCGCGGCGGATGGTCGTACCGCCCCACCGGGACGGCGGGCAGGCCCAGTACATCGAGCGGCCGCTGCCGCGCACCTCCTGCGACACCGTGGGCGAGGTGATCGAGTGGATGGCCCGCCACCTGGAGGAGGAGATCACCGTCGAGCAGCTCGCGGAGCGCGCGCACATGTCACCGCGCACCTTCGCCCGCCGCTTCCTCCAGGAGACCGGCACCACCCCGTACAAGTGGGTGCTGCGCCAGCGGGTCCTGCTGGCCCAGGAACTGCTGGAGTCGACCGACGAGACGGTGGACGCGATCGCCGGCCGCTCCGGCTTCGGCAACGCGGCCGCCCTGCGCCACCACTTCCTGCGGACCCTGGGCACCACGCCGAATTCCTTCCGGCGCGCCTTCCGGGGCCCGCAGGCCGCCTAGCCGGCCGAGGGGGCTACGCGTTCGGGACGGTCTCGTAGCGCGGGGTGCCCTCTTCCATCTGCCGCAGGGCGTCCTTGCGGTCCCGCTTCGAGAGGCGGTCGATGTAGAGGTAGCCGTACAGGTGGTCGGTCTCGTGCTGGAGGCAGCGGGCGAAGTAGCCGGTGCCGCGCACCTTGATCGGGTTGCCCTGGGCGTCCTGGCCCTCGACCTCGGCGTAGTCCGGGCGGGCCAGCGAGGCGTACGCCGTCGGGACCGACAGGCAGCCCTCGTTCGAGTCGTCCAGCACCCGGGTGCCCGCGGGCAGCTCGACGAGCTTCGGGTTGACGACGACACCGGTGTGCCGCACCCCGTCGTCGTCCGGGCAGTCGTAGACGAAGACCTTCGCGTCCACGCCGATCTGGTTCGCGGCGAGGCCCACGCCCTCGGCGGCCTTCTGGCTGGCGAACATGTCGTCGATCAGCTGCGCCAGCTCGTCGCCGAACTCGGTGACGTCCTTGCACTCGCTGTGCAGGACCGGGTTGCCGACGACGGTGATCGGGCGGGCGGTGCCGCGCTCACGGTGGGCGAGCTCGCGCTCCGCACAGTCCTCCGTGTCCACGACGTACCCGTCGTTCACGACCTCGACAACCTCGTTCTCCTGCTGCGACATGTCCGCCGTACGCCTTCCGTAAGTCCAAGTCACCGGTGGTCGCCAATGGCCACCGATGTGCCCGTACAGCCTACGGCCCGGCTCAGCAGACTTCTTCGAGATCCCGCCACTCACGGGTGCCCGGGCTGTCCGCGACCCAGCCGTCGAGCAGTCCGCGCACCAGCCCGGCCGGCGCCGCGATACCGCATTCGCGCTCGGGCACCCACAGGGAGCCGGAGCCGGCCGTACGGTGCCCCAGCGGTCCGGGGTGCCCCGGCTCGCTGTGGTCGTGCGGATCCAGGTGCTCGCCGTCGCCCTCGTCGCTGGGCATCTCGCTCTCCGAGCAGGTCCGGCACAGCAGCCGCACCGACGAGGACCAGTCCTCGGCGGCGAAGCCCGCGTCCGAGGCCAGCTGCTCCAGCGCGTCGCGGTCCGCCTCGGTGGCCGCCTCCAGCAGCACCACCCAGGTCGGCACCGGCGACGGCGCCCACAGCTCGATCTCGTCGAAGACGGGGTACGAGGGGCCGGCCGCGGTGATCCGCTCGCCGTGCGGGACCCCGTCGTGGAGCACGACCTCGCCCCAGCGCCGCCCCGAGGAGGGCAGCGGGATCGACAGCACCTCCAGCCGGGCCGGATCCAGCCTGCGGCCCCAGACCACCTCGGCCTCGCCCTCCGGCGAGAGCCGCACGGCGGCGCTGCCGAGCTCCATGCCGACCGGTTCGCCACTGCCCTTGCCGCCCGCGCCGTGCGCGTCGCCGGGCACCTTCAGCCCGTACGCCTGCCAGGCCCGCCGCGCCAGCGGCCAGTCCTGCAGCGCGGTCGCGGCGATGCCGACGTTCCACCAGTCCGGGGCGCCGGTCTCGCGGTCCAGAAGGGCCACGGCGCGCAGTCCGGCGGCCCGTGCCTGTTCCCAGTCGTGCCGGAACTTGTGCAGCAGGGCCAGATTGAACCAGGACTCGGACAGCCAGGGCTCCAGGTCCGCGGCTCTGGTCAGGAGCGCGCCCGCGTCCTCGTACCGCCCGTCGCCGATCAGCGTGAACGCGCGGTCGGTGGCCTGCCGCCACGAGGCGGAGGGCCGATGCCGTACCTTCCCGAAGATCCTCACGATTCCCGCCTGCCTGGGGGCACCCTCCCAGCGGTGGCTGGGGGACAACGGTGCAGCCTTGCGGACACTCTTACTGGCATCCAACCATGCCCACTCGGACGGCCGCTCATTACCCATGGGTTACCCCGGTCGGACAGGAACAACTCTGTCACGTCCACCCCTGGCCAGAACCCTCGCAAGACACTCCACGACCTCCGGCTGGTATTCGTACCCGGTGCCCAGGCGGAGCTGTTCCAGGGCGGCCAGTGAGCCGCCCGGGTGACGGCTCCCGCCGCCCAGGTCGTCGTACGCGTTCACCGTGCGCACGATGCGGGCCAGGACGGGCTGCTGCCGGTACGGGTCCGCCTGCCGCTCCACCACCACGGCGACCTCGGCCGGCACCCCGGTCTGCCGGGCCACCTCCCCGCCCAGCCCGGCGATCCGGCGGGCCTCGGCGGCGGGCAGCCCGGCGGTGGCCCCGTCCGGGACCGGGTCGACGAGGGAGAGCTGGCCGATGTCGTGCATCAGGGCGGCGTACTCCAGCACCGTGAGCTCCCGCTCCGACAGGCCCAGCTCCCGGCCGACGGCGCAGCTCAGGGCGGCGACCCGGCGGGAGTGGCCCGGCCGGGTGCAGCCGGCGATCTCGGTGGCACGGGCCAGGGAGGTGATGGTCTGCCGGTAGGTGGTGCGGATCGCGGTGATCCGGTGGAAGGACAGCTGGGTCAGCAGCAGCGGCACGCTGAAGACGGGTATCGCCCACAGGCCCGCGACGGCAGCGCCGAGCGCCATCACGACCCCGGTGGCGCAGATCGCCGCGCCGATGCCCAGCTGGGCGCGCAGCTCGTCGCGCAGCAGGGGGCCGTACGGCCAGCCGGTGCGGGACCCGGCCAGCGCGGCGGCGAGGACGGCGTCGCACAGGGCGGTGAGGCCGAGGAGGCAGAGCAGGAAGACGACGAAGTACGGGCCCTGGCCCACCCGTTCCTCCAGTCGGCCGGAGTTGTAGAGCGGCTGGAAACAGACGGCGGCGAAGCCGACGGTGAGCACCTGGCGGGACAGGTGGTCGAGGGCCGGGCCGCGGCCCCGGGCGATGTGCGGCACGATCCCGGCGAGGGCCGCCGCGACGACGACCGCCACGATCTGGAGCGCCCCGTGGTGGGTGGGCCGGCCGGCGTTCTGGCCGAGCAGGGCGTAGGCGAGGGCCCCGGCGGAGCCGAGGGGCGCGGGCAGCCGGTCGAGGGAGCCGTCCCGCCGGTCCCGCCGGGCGAGCTCGCCGAGGGCGATCAGCGCGCCGAAGGCCAGTGCGGCACCGGGCTCGACGACACCCTTCCACAGGGTGTGGCCGAGGGCGACGACGGTGAGCACCGCCGCGGCCCCCCGCACCGTCCACGCGGCCGCGGCCCTCATCCGCCGGCCCCGGCACCGTCCGCGCCGCGACCGGGCCCCTCGGCCGGGGGCGTCCCGCCGGCGGGCGGAGCCGCCTTCCCCGGGCCCTCGGTGCCGGCGGGCGCCGCTTCCTGTGCGGGAAGGACGCTCAGGGCCGCCCTCGCGGGGGCCCCGGCCGCGCGGGCCCTCCCGGCGGGCCCGGCCGTCTCGCCGGGTCCGTCGGCAGGAGCGGATCCCTGCGCCGGCAGCCCCGGCAGGGCCGACGGACCCGGCGCCGCGGCACCCGCGGCCCCGGCGGGAGCGCCGGCACTGATCACCTGGAGGTCCTCGTCCGAGGTGACCACCGGGTGCCAGCCGTGCCGGCCGATGGCGCCCGTCAGGGCCCGTACCATCGCCGGGTCGAACTGGGCCCCCGCACACCGGTCCAGCTCGGCCAGGGCCACCGGCACCGGCCGGGCCCGGCTGTAGGAGCGGGTCGAGGTCATCGCGTCGAAGGCGTCGGCCACCGCCACCACCCGGGCCAGTACCGGGATCTGCTCGCCGGTCAGCCCGTACGGGTAGCCGGAGCCGTCGACCCGCTCGTGGTGGTGCAGGATCGCGGCCCGGGCCTCGCCGAGGAAGCCGATGCCGCGCACCATCTCGTGCCCGTACTCGGGGTGCAGCTCGATGATCCGGCGTTCCTCCGGCGTCAGCGGCCCGTCCTTGCGCAGCAGCCGGGTGGGGACGCCCAGTTTGCCGACGTCGTGGAGGATCCCGGCGATCCGCACGACTTCCATCCGGTCGTCGGCCATGCCCAGCTCGCGGGCGATCATCGCGGAGGCCTGGCCGACCCGTTCGCTGTGTCCGCGGGTGTAGCGGTCCTTGATGTCGACGGCCTGGACGAGGGCGCGGATGGTGGCCCGGTGGGCGGCGCGCTCGCGGTGGTACTGGGCGAACACCCAGCAGGAGATGTACATCGGCAGCAGGACGAGCAGTGCGGCCGGGAGCCCGTAGGGGCTGCGCCACATGACCGCCATCATCAGTCCGGCGAGGCCGTGGACGCAGTGCGGGGCGAGGGAGAGGGTGAGCAGTCCGCGCCAGGCGGTGGCGGCGGGCCGGCGTTCGGCGGTGGCCAGGATGCCGCCGTCGAGGGCGGCGAGCACCAGGCAGAAGACGACCGCCGCGGCCGCCGCGGGGAGCATCACGTAGGGGAAGTCCGCCACCCATCCCGGCGGCCCGGACCCCGCGGAAGGCCCTCCGCCGAGGGCGGCCGGACCGCGCAGCAGCCCGTATACCCGGCCTGCGGCCCAGGCGGCCATCGCCTGCTGCGCGCCGTGCCACACCCGGCGCACCCGGGCGGGCCGCTCGGCCACGGTCCCCGCGAAGCCGCCGGGCAGCGCCACGAGCGCGGCGGCGGCGGGCGGCAGGAGGAAGACGGCGGCGAGCACCACGGGGAAGAAGGAGCCGATGCCCTCGGGCACCCGGCCGCCCAGCAGCGGGCAGACCTTCACGAGCTCGCAGCCGAGGTAGAGCAGGGCGAGCAGGACGACGGCCGCCCAGGGCGTACCGGAATCCGTGAGGGCCGGGGTGACGCACGCCGCGGCCGCGAGGACGGCGCACAGGATGTATCCGCGCGCCATCGGCGGAAGTACCCGCATGGCGCTCTCCTCCCGTGGGCCGTTCAAGCCGGGTACCGAATCAAACCAGTACCGAATGGGGAGAATAAGTGGGGCCCCGAACGAGGTGGGCCACATTTTCGTATTGCGCCATGTGGACGCCCCCGGATTAGCACATTCGGGTGAACGAAGTGCCCATCCGGGGGCGGTTGTTCCGTGCTTCGCCGATCAGGTCAGCCCGGGGCGGGGTTGTCGGCGGTGACGTCGTGATCGGGCACCGCCTGCCCGGACCGGATCAGCTCGATCCGGCCCATCACCTTCGACCGCAGGTCGGTCGGCACGTCGTCCGACCCGCAGCAGCGCTTGACCAGCTTCTTCACGGCCTGCTCCAGGCCGTACTTCTCCAGACAGGGATTGCACTCGCCGAAGTGGGTCTCGAACTTCGTGCAGTCGCTGTCGGGCATCTCATGGTCGAGGAACTCGTACAGGTGGTCCAGGACCTCAGAGCACTCTGTCTCGTGCGGCTCTCCGCAACTCATGAGCCCGAGCCTTTCCTGTCGTTCGACTCTCCCGCGCCCGCGGGAACCAGCCCGCGCTCGCGGGCATAGTCCTCCAGCATTCCGCGGAGTTGACGGCGGCCACGGTGCAGTCGTGACATGACCGTACCGATGGGTGTACCCATGATGTCCGCGATCTCCTTGTACGCAAAGCCCTCTACGTCGGCAAGGTAGACCGCGATGCGGAACTCCTCGGGAATGGCCTGGAGCGCTTCCTTCACGTCCGAATCGGGCAGGTGGTCGAGCGCCTGCGACTCGGCGGAGCGCAGTCCGGTCGACATGTGCGACTCGGCACGGGCCAGCTGCCAGTCCTCGATCTCCTCCGCGGCGCTGCGCTGGGGCTCGCGCTGCTTCTTGCGGTAGGAGTTGATGAACGTGTTGGTCAGGATGCGGTACAGCCACGCCTTCAGGTTGGTGCCCTCGCGGAACTGGTGGAAGGACGCGTATGCCTTCGCGTACGTCTCCTGGACCAGGTCCTCGGCGTCGGCCGGGTTGCGCGTCATGCGCAGCGCGGCCGAGTACATCTGGTCGAGGTAGCCGAGGGCGTCCCGCTCGAAGCGCGCATTGCGCTCCGGGGTCGTCTCCTCCGCGTGGCCTTCGTCGGTCCCAGCGACAGGACCCACCTCCTCCGACTGCGTGGCGGCTCCGAAAGCGGATCCGCTCGAATCGGAGAATAGTCGACCATCCCGGCCCTCCGCCGCCCGAAGCGTGCTGCGCTTGGGGGCAGGAAGAACAGTCCAGTCCAGGTCAGCGGCCTGCCGACGGTTCTGACTGATGACCTGGGTCATGCGCTCCCTCTCCTCCGACAAGTTCCCGTACGTACCGACATCCGGGACAACAGAAGGGCCGGGCGGCGCATTCCCGCGTACCGGACGGGTTTTCGGGCCTTCCGCTTCCTCGCCGCTCCCGCTACTTCCCGGCCGGGAGCGCCAGGAGCCATTCCGCGACCGCCCCGGTGATCTTCGCGAGGGCCTCGTCCTGGGTGAGGTCCGCCTTCTTCGGGACGGCGAATCCGTGATCGCCGTACGGGATCTCCACCAGCGCGTGCTCTCCCGCGGGGAACTCCCCGGGACGCCCGAAGGGGTCCCGGCCGCCCTGGACCACGAGCGTGGGCCGGCCCGCCCCGGTGAGCTCCGCGGCGCGCGACTTCTCCGGCCGGCCCGGCGGGTGCAGCGGGAACGCCAGCGCCAGCACCCCGGCGGCGCCCAGCTCGACGGCGGTCCGGCAGGCCACCCGGGCCCCGGCGCTGCGACCGCCCGCGACCACCGGCAGCCCGGGCTTCGCGAGCGCGGGCCACAGCGCGCGCCATCCCTGGTCCAGCACCTTGGGCGCGGCGGCGACCTTCTTCCCGGCGACCCGCCAGGGCTGTTCGACCAGCGCGACCGTGATCCCGCGGGCGGGCAGGGCCGCGGCCAGCGCCTGGAGGTCGCCGGCCTCGATGCCGCCGCCGGCGCCGTGGCTCACGGCGAGCACGAGCTTCGCCGCGCGGGCGGTGTGCCAGGTGATGCGGGCCTCGCCCGCCGGGGTGTCTACGCTCTCGGTACGCGTGGTCATGCGCCCATCCTGCCCGGGGCGGGGCCTAGAAGAGGGTCGCCTCCTCCGGCGCGGCCAGCTCTTCCAGCAGCTCCGGCCCGTTGTTGCGGACGCTGCTCACGGAGGTGGACACCGGGTAGGCCCGCATCAGCCCGCCCGGCGGCGGCGCCAGCAGCTCCCGCAGGGAGCCCTCGGTGTCGGTGTTCGCGGGGTCCAGCCAGGCGTCCCAGCGGTCCGGGGTCAGCATCAGCGGCATCCGCGGGTGGATCTCGGACAGCGAGCGCGGTCCTTCGGCCGGGGGCACGCCCAGGGGCGCCGTCTCGGCCTCGGTGGTGATCACCGCGCAGGTGACCCACCAGGCGAGCGGGTGCTCGTCGGGCAGGGTCCGGTCGCGCCAGAACTCGTATATCCCGGCCATGGCGAAGACGGAGCCGTCGGAGGGGAGCACGAAGTAGGGCTGCTTGCGGGCCCGTTTCTTCTTCCCCTCCACCTCCAGCTGCCGCTCGTCGTGGGCGGTGACCCACTCGTAGTAGCCGTCGGCGGGGACGATGCAGCGGCGCTGCGCGAAGGGGCGGCGGAAGGACGGCTTCTCGTGCAGGGTCTCGGACCGGGCGTTGATCATCCGGGCGGCGCCGTCGGGGTTCTGCGCCCAGGAGGGGACCAGGCCCCATTTCAGGGTGCGCAGCTGGCGAACCGGACGCGGGTGCGAAGCGTCCTTCAGGGGACGGTCGAGGACGACGTGGACCTCCTTCGTCGGGGCCACGTTCCAGTCGGGGGCCAGGGCCTCCTCCGGCTCCCACTTCTCGATGCCGAATGCCTCCACGAGGTCCTCGGGCCCACGACTCGCCGCATACCGTCCGCACATGGCTGCCACACTGCCATGTCACTCCCCCAGCTACCGCTGGGAGGTACCCACACGTCACCAACGCAAGGAGTCCGCCACCTCATGGACATCAGCACGACGGCCGGCCTGTGGGACCGGCTCACGGGCATACAGACCCCGCCCGACCTGTGGCTGGTGATCGTGACCGGCCTGGTCGCGCTGGCCGCCGTGGCGCCCCGGCCGCTGTGGCGGCTCTCGCGCAACGCCATCACCATCGCGCACGAGGGCGGGCACGGCCTGCTGGCGCTGGTGACCGGGCGGCGCCTCAGCGGGATACGGCTGCACTCGGACACGAGCGGGGTCACCGTCAGCCGCGGCAAGCCGACCGGGCTCGGGATGATCCTGACCGCCGCGGGCGGGTACACGGCGCCCTCGCTGCTCGGGCTCGGCGGGGCGGCCCTGCTGTCCGCGCACCGGATCACCCTGCTGCTGTGGGCGGCCACCGCCCTGCTGGTGGCGATGCTGGTGATGATCCGGAACGCGTACGGGGCGCTGACCGTGGTGCTGACCGGCGGGGCCTTCCTGCTGGTGTCCTGGCTGACGGCGGCCGAGGTGCAGGCCGCCTTCGCCTACCTGGTGGTGTGGTTCCTGCTGCTCGGCGGGGTCCGGCCGGTCTTCGAGCTGGGAGCCAAGCGCAGGAATGGCGGAGCCCCGGATTCCGATGCCGACCAGCTGGGCCGCCTCACCCACCTGCACCCGGTGGTGTGGCTGGTGTTCTTCCACATCGTCGCGCTGTGCTCCCTCATCGGCGGCGGCCGCTGGCTGCTCGCCCTGTGACCACGCCGTGAGACCGGGGCGCGATCAAGATCTGGGGCCGGAGGAAGCCACTAAAGTGGTGGCCATGACCGAGACCCCCGCGCTCCCTGCCCTCTGGCCCGCTCCGCTCGCCGACGGGACCGTCCACGCCACCGTCACGGTGCCGGGCTCCAAATCGGTCACCAACCGCGCCCTCGTGCTCGCCGCGCTCGCCGCCGAGCCGGGCTGGGTGCGCCGCCCGCTGCGCTCGCGCGACTCCCAGCTGATGTCCGACGCGCTGCGCGCGCTGGGCGTCGGCATCGAGGAGACCGTCTCCTCCAGCTCCGCCGGTGACGGCGCGAGCGGCGAGGCCTGGCGGATCATCCCGGCGGCCCTGCACGGCCCGACGACCGTGGACGTCGGCAACGCCGGCACCGTCATGCGCTTCCTGCCGCCCGTCGCCACCCTCGCCGACGGGGACGTCCGCTTCGACGGCGACCCCCGCTCCTACGAGCGCCCGCTCGGCCAGGTCATCAGCGCCCTGCGCACGCTCGGCGCCCGGATCGACGACGACGGCCGGGGCGCGCTGCCCATGACCGTCCAGGGCGGCGGGGCCCTGGAGGGCGGCACGGTCGAGATCGACGCCAGCAACTCCTCGCAGTTCGTCTCCGCGCTGCTGCTCTCCGCCCCGCGCTTCAACCAGGGCGTCGAGGTCCGGCACGTGGGCGCCACCCTGCCGTCGATGCCGCACATCCGGATGACGGTGGAGATGCTGCGCGCGGCGGGCGCCCAGGTCGACACCCCCGAGGCCGGCGGCGAGAAGAACGTGTGGCGGGTCTCCCCCGGCGCGCTGCTCGGCCGCGACCTGGTCGTGGAGCCCGACCTGTCCAACGCCCAGCCCTTCCTGGCCGCGGCCCTGATCACCGGCGGCACGGTCACCGTCCCGGACTGGCCGCGCCGCACCACCCAGCCCGGTGACGCGCTGCGCCGGATCTTCACGGAGATGGGCGGCTCCTGCGAGCTGACCGACGCGGGCCTGGTCTTCACCGGCACGGGCAAGATCCAGGGCATCGACGTGGACCTGAGCGAGGTCGGCGAGCTCACCCCGGGCATCGCGGCGGTGGCGGCCCTGGCCGACTCCGAGTCGGTGCTGCGCGGGGTCGCGCACCTGCGGCTGCACGAGACGGACCGGCTGGCCGCGCTGACCAAGGAGATCAACGCGCTCGGCGGCGACGTCACCGAGACCGCGGACGGCCTGCGCATCCGGCCGCGCCGGATGCACGGCGGCGTGTTCCACACGTACGACGACCACCGGATGGCCACCGCGGGCGCGGTGATCGGCCTGGTGGTGGAGGGCGTACAGATCGAGAACGTGGCGACGACCGCGAAGACCCTGCCGGACTTCCCGAAGATGTGGACGGACATGCTCGCCGGGGACGCCGGTGGTTCCGGGACGCCCGGAGCGGGTGCGGGAGCGTAGGGCCCGTCATGCGCAGGTACGGCAAGCACACCGACGAGGACGACATCCGGCAGCGCCCGAACCCCAAGGGCAACCGGCCGCGGACGAGCATCCGGCCCAAGCACGAGGACGCGGCCGAGGGCTTCGTCCTGACCGTCGACCGCGGTCGGCTGACCTGCCTGGTCGATGGCCGTTCCGTGCACGCGATGAAGGCCCGCGAGCTCGGCCGCAAGGCCGCGGTGGTCGGCGACCGGGTCTGGATCGTCGGTGACCTGTCCGGCAAGAAGGACACCCTCGCCCGCATCGTGCGGATCGAGGAGCGCAGGTCCGTCCTGCGGCGCACCGCCGACGACGACGACCCGTACGAGCGGGTGGTCGTCGCCAACGCCGACCAGCTGGCCATCGTCACGGCCCTGGCCGACCCGGAGCCGCGGCCCCGGATGATCGACCGCTGCCTGGTGGCGGCGTACGACGCCGGGCTGGAGCCACTGCTGGTGCTCACCAAGTCCGATCTGACCTCCGCGGACAAGATCCTGGAGATCTACTCGACCTTCGGGCTGAAGTACGTGGTGACCAACCGCGAGGAGCTGGCTGCGGGCGACGCGGCCGACCGGGTGCGCGAGCACCTCAACGGCCGGATCACCGCCTTCGTCGGCCACTCGGGCGTCGGCAAGACCACGCTGGTGAACTCGCTGGTCGCCGAGGGCCGCCAGCGCGCCACCGGAGTGGTCAACGCGGTGACCGGCCGCGGCCGGCACACCACCACCTCCGCACTCGCGCTGCCGCTGCCGGGCGGCGACGGCTGGGTCATCGACACCCCGGGCGTGCGCTCCTTCGGCCTGCACCACGTGGACCCGTCCCGGGTGATCCTGGCCTTCCCGGAGCTGGTGCCGGGGACGGAGGGCTGCCCGCGCGCGTGCAGCCACGACGAGCAGGACTGTGCGCTCGACAAGTGGGTGGAGGACGGCCACGCGGACCCGGCGCGGCTGTATTCGCTGCGGCGGCTGCTGGAGACGCGGGAGCGCCGCGAGGGCGACTGACCGACCCGGCGGGCATGCCGTGTTTGTCGGAGGACCTGTCTGGATAAGTGCATAATCGCACCAAGTGACGTGATGTCACATGACGCGGGGAGGCATTCGCCATGGCGTGGCTGCTGGTCGTGGTCGCGGGACTCCTGGAGACCGGTTTCGCGGTCTGCCTCAAGCTCTCCCACGGATTCACCCGGCTGTGGCCGACCGTCGCCTTCGCGTGCTTCGCGCTCGGCAGTTTCGGTCTGCTGACGCTGGCCCTCAAGAAGCTGGACGTGGGACCGGCGTACGCGGTCTGGACGGGCATCGGCGCCGCCGGGACCGCCATCTACGGCATGGTCTTCCTCGGCGACCTGGTCTCCACCCTCAAGCTCGTCTCGATCTCGCTGGTCATCCTGGGGGTCATCGGACTCCAGCTGTCCGGGTCGGCGCACTGAGCTGGCGGAGCAGCCGGAGCAGCTCGGCCGCCCCCGGCTCCTCCCCCGGGGCGATCACGTACGAGAGGGCGAGGCGCACGGCGAGCTCGCACCGCTGCGGGCCCTCCCCCGGCGTGAGCGCGGCGGCCGCCCGGTCGCGGACGGTCCGGGCCAGCTCACCGGGCCCGGGCGCCCGGCGTCCCGCGGCGGGCAGGCCCGCGTCCCAGCTGCCGGTGAGCAGGGCCCGCACGAGGGGATGGGCGCGGGCCGCGCGTACGGTCCACTCCGCGACGGCGGCGAGCCGTTCGGCGGCCTGCGCCGGGACGGACAGGGCCCGGTCCACGCCGTCGAGGTACCGGTCGGCCTCGCGCCGGACCAGGGCGCTGCCCAGGCCCGCCTTGCCGCCGAACTCGTTGTAGAGGGTCTGCCGGGACACCCCGGCGGCAGCGGCCACGTCGACCATCCGCACGGCCGGCCAGGGGCGCGCGGAGAGCGCCGCTCCCGCCGCCTCCAGTAAGGACTCCCGGGCTGTCGGCATCCCTCGCCTCCCCGATCGGCTCTCCGGCCAGAGTTGACGGGCCGACAGATCCTGTCAAGGGCGCGTCGGCGCCGCACTGTGGACGTCGTTCGCCCGGGTACGGGAGTCTCGATACTGTTCGGGCATGCCCGAGTATGACGATGACCTGCGCCTTGCCCTCGAACTCGCCGACGCGGCGGACGCCGCCACGATGGAGCGGTTCCGCGCCCTCGACCTGAAGGTCGAGACGAAGCCGGACATGACCCCGGTGAGCGAGGCGGACCAGGCCGCCGAGGAGATCATCCGGGCGGGCATCGCGGCCGCCCGGCCCGGTGACGCGATCCTGGGCGAGGAGTACGGCCTGCAGGGCAGCGGCCCGCGCCGCTGGGTCGTGGACCCGATCGACGGCACGAAGAACTACGTGCGCGGGGTGCCCGTCTGGGCGACGCTGATCTCCCTGATGGCCGAGGGCGCCGACGGCGCCTTCCGGCCGGTGGTCGGCGTGGTGTCCGCGCCGGCTCTGGGCCGCCGCTGGTGGGCGGCCGAGGCGCAGGGGGCGTACGCGGGCGGCGCGCTCGGCGAGACCACGGGGATCCGCGTGTCCCGGGTGGCCGGGCTGGGCAACGCCTCGTTCGCGTACTCCTCGCTGAGCGGCTGGGAGGAGCGGGGCCGGCTCGCCGGGTTCCTGGACCTGACCCGCGCGTGCTGGCGTACCCGCGGCTACGGGGACTTCTGGCCGTACATGATGGTCGCGGAGGGCTCGCTGGACCTGTGCGCCGAGCCCGAGTTGAACCTCTGGGACATGGCCGCCATCGCGATCGTGGTCCAGGAGGCGGGCGGCCGGTTCACCAGCCTGGACGGGGTGGACGGTGTGCACGGGGGGAACGCGGCGGCCTCGAACGGGCTGCTCCACGAGGAGATGCTCGGCCTGCTGCGCCCGCGCGCCTGAGGCTCTGCGCTCCTGAGGCCGCGCGCTCCCGGGGCTCTTGTGCGCCGGGGGCCGGGGGGTGCGCCCGGCGGCACGTGTGCGCCGGCACGCTCCTCTGCACGCCTTCTTGCTGGCCCTCCGTGTCCATGGGAATCTGAGACTCCCCACGCTTGTGCGCTTGTGAAGCCTTTCTCTAAGGGCGGGTTCACGGGCACACCCACCCAAGCGGGGGGCTCACCCCAGGAGGTGGCTCTCTTCATGCTCGTCCGTGACGCAATGAGCACCGTGATCCTCACCCTCGGACCCGCACACACCCTCCGGCAGGCGGCCTGCCTGATGTCCGGCCGGCGCGTCGGCGCGGCCGTCGTCCTCGACCCCGAGCACAGCGGAATCGGCATCCTGACCGAGCGCGACATCCTCAACTCGATCGGCGCGGGCCACGATCCCGACCGGGAATCCGTGGGCGCGCACACCACCAACAACGTCGTCTTCTGCACTCCGGACGCCACCGTCCAGGAGGCCGCCGAAGCGATGGCGCACGGCGGCTTCCGGCACCTGATCGTGCTGGAGAACGGCGGCCCGGTGGGCATCGTGTCCGTGCGCGACGTCATCCGCTGCTGGGTACCGGCCCGGCGCACGGTCTCCGCGTAGGCGCGCAGAAAGGCAGGCGCGCAGGAAGCAGGCGCGCAGGCACCTCTTCGCCAACGGCGCCGGGCCGGAACCCTCCGAAGAGGGCTCCGGCCCGGCGTCACGCAACGGCAAGCGGTCCGTTTCAGCCGCGAAGGGCCTGGACCGCGGCCTCCAGCCGCTTGCCGAAGTCGCCGTCCGCCTGGCGGAAGTTGTTGATCGCGCGCTCGACGATGTCGTCGCGCGAGACCTTGGCGATGAAGCCGGACAGGTTCTCGACCAGACGGGCCTTCTCGTCCTCCGAGTAGAGGCGGTAGAGGTTGCCGGCCTGGACGAAGTCGTTGTCCTCGCTGTGCACGGCGGCGGCGTGGTTGCCCGTGCCACCGGTCACGTCGATGGGCTGCCACAGCGGGCGGTCGGTCTGGTGCGGGCCGCCGAAGCTGTTGGGCTCGTAGTTCTTCGCACCCTTGTGGCGGCCGTCGTACAGGTAGCCGTCGCGGGAGTTGGTGCGCGCCTCGGTGGCGTGCGGGCGGTTCACCGGCAGGTGGTCGGCGTTGATGCCGACGCGGTAGCGGTGGGCGTCGCCGTAGCCGAAGAGGCGGCCCTGGAGCATCTTGTCCGGGGAGGGGCCGATGCCGGGGACGAAGTGCGCCGGGGAGAAGATCGACTGCTCGACCTCGGCGAAGACGTTCTCCGGGTTGCGGTTGAGCTCCAGCTTGCCGATCTCGATCGGCGGGTAGTCCTCGTGCGGCCACACCTTGGTGAGGTCGAACGGGTTGAAGCGGTACGTCGCCGCCTCGGCCGCCGGCATGATCTGGACCTGCACGGTCCAGGTCGGGAAGTCGCCGCGCTCGATGGACTCGCGCAGGTCGCGCTGGTGGCTGTCGGGGTCCTCACCGGCGAGCCGGTTGGCCTCGGCCTGGGTGAGGTTCTTGATGCCCTGGTCGGTCTTGAAGTGGTACTTGACCCAGAAGACCTCGCCGGCCTCGTTGTTCCACTGGAACGTGTGGGAGCCGTAGCCGTTCATGTGGCGGTAGGACGCCGGGATGCCGCGGTCGCCGAACAGCCAGGTCACCTGGTGGGTCGACTCGGGCGACAGGCCCCAGAAGTCCCAGACGTTGTCCGCCTCCTGCGAGCCCGTGTACGGGTCGCGCTTCTGGGTGTGGATGAAGTCGGGGAACTTGATGGCGTCCTTGATGAAGAACACCGGGGTGTTGTTGCCGACGAGGTCGTAGTTGCCCTCTTCGGTGTAGAACTTCAGCGCCCAGCCGCGGGGGTCGCGCACCGCGTCGGCCGAGCCGAGGTTGCCCGCGACGGTGGAGAAGCGCAGGAAGGTCTCGGTCTCCTTGCCGACCTCGGACAGGAACTTGGCGCGGGTCCACTGGGAGACGTCGCGGGTCAGCGTGAAGGTGCCGTAGGCACCGGCGCCGCGGGCGTGCACCACGCGCTCCGGGATGCGCTCGCGGTTGAAGTGCGCGAGCTTCTCCAGCAGCAGCTGGTCCTGGACCAGAACGGGACCTCCGAGGCCGGCGGTCTCGCTGTTCTGGTTGTCGGCGACCGGAGCCCCGGCCTCCGTGGTGAGCGGTCCCTGCGTCACGTGCGCCTCCTGCGTCATTCCCGGATGTCCTGTCCTTGGCGTTGGCCGTACCCGATCCTACGATGGACTTTGTCTAAGTCAAGTAAGCATCCAAATTCGCACCGGTTCGGGAGTTACACCGAATCCCCTCGCTGTTAGGCTGATGTCTATGAGTGACCTGCTGGAACGACTCCGCGGACGCGGCTGGCGCATGACGGCGCAGCGGCGTGTCGTGGCCGAGGTGCTCGACGGTGACCACGTGCACCTGACGGCCGACGAGGTGCACGCGCGCGCGGTGGCCAAACTGCCCGAGATCTCGCGGGCGACCGTCTACAACACGCTGGGCGAGCTCGTCACCCTCGGCGAGGTCCTGGAGGTTTCCACGGACCGGCGCGCCAAGCGGTACGACCCGAACGCCCACCGGCCCCACCAGCACCTGGTCTGCGCCCGGTGCGGCGCGATCCGCGACGTCCACCCGGCGGGCAACCCGCTGGCCGACCTGCCGGACACGGAGCGCTTCGGCTTCGTCGTGTCGGCGGTCGAGGTGACCTACCGCGGGGTCTGCCCGAACTGCGCGGCCGCCTGACCCCGGAGACAAGAGAAGGGCCCGGATCCCCACGGGAGTCCGGGCCCTTCTCCTTCCGGCTTCACCCCCGGAAACGACTCAGGGCCCGGATCCATTGGATCCGGGCCCTGGGCCTTCAGTAGCGGGGACAGGATTTGAACCTGCGACCTCTGGGTTATGAGCCCAGCGAGCTACCGAGCTGCTCCACCCCGCGTCGGTAAACCCAACGTTACGTGAGGGCCCCCGGCAGATGCAAATCGGTTAACCGGCCAGCCCGCGGTGCAGGAGAACGGTCAGGGTCTCGACCACTTCGCCGTCCTCGGGCGCCACCCCGCCGGTCATCGCGGCGTACCCGAGCATCGAGCTCATCGCCCCCATCGCCGCGGCGACCAGCTCGGGCTCCCCCGGCAGCTCCCGGCCCTGTTCGCGCATGTACGCGAGGTGTTCGCGCAGCGGGCTGGTGGAGGTCCTGCACGCCGAGGCCGTGCGGGCGGGGGCGCGGATCGAGACGGGCCGGCGGGTGGACCCCCTCGGCCGTGGACGCGGACCTGGTGGTGGCGGACGGCCTCTGGTCGGCGACCCGCTCCGTACTGGACCCGACGGCGCCGGAGGTGCGGTACGCGGGCCTCTACAGCGTTTCGGGCGTCTCGGAGGGACCGGACCTCACGCCGGGCACCTTCCACATGGTCTTCGGCCGCCGGGGCACGTTCCTCTGCGTGCCGGCACCGGACGGCACGGTGTGGTGGTCGGCCCAGGGGCCCTCGCCGGAGTCCCCGGACCCGGCGGCGGTCACCCAGGACCTGCTGGCGGAGCTGTACGGCGGGGAGCGGATGCCGCTCGCCCTCGTCCGGGCGGCCCGAGCCACCACCCGGCTCTACCTCTGACACGGTCCGGCCCCGCCGGGCACATCCAGACCCGCCGGCGTTTGAGGCGCGGGGTCCGGGGCGGAGCCCCGATCTTCGAGCCCCGCCGGCGCTTGAGGCGCGGGTCCGGGCAGAGCCCAGGCCGCGGCGCTGCAGCCACAAGGACGGCGGAGCCCCCGGCCAGGGTCAGGCCGAGAGTTCCTCCGCCAAGGCCTCCCGCAGCCGCGCCGCCCGCTCCGAAACCTCGGCCGGCCCCAGCTCCATGGCCCGCACGCACCACTTCTGCCCCTCGGCCAGGTCCCCGTGCCGGGCCGCCAGCAGCCCCAGCCGCAGCGCCGCACGGCCGTGGCCCGCCACCGCGGCCCGCGTCCACCACAGCGCGGCCTCGGGCTCGCTCCCCTCGCGGGCGAGCAGCAGCCCCAGGTTGAACGCCCCGTTGCGGGACCCGGCCTCGGCCGCCTCCCGGTACCACCGCGCGGCCACCGCCAGGTCACCGCGGGCGGCGGCCAGCATGCCGACCCGCACCTGGGCCCGGCGGTGCCCCAGCTCGGCGGCCCGCTCGTACCACTCCTCGCTCTCGGTGCGCGGAGCGCTGCCCACCGGTTCGCCCAGCGCGACCGGCTCCGGCGGCGGGGCCAGCGATTCCAGCAGCGCGGCCAGCCGGAAGGCGGCCTCCGCGCTGCCGCCGCCCGCCGCGCACCGCAGGTGCCGCTCGGCCGCCCGCTCCTCGCCGTCGCGGACCAGCGCGATGCCGACCTGCAGCGCCGCGTCCGTGTGCCCGGCCGACGCGGCCCGCTCGTACCACTTCAGTGCCGTGCGGTCCTCGTCCCGGCTGGCGAAGAGGATCCCGAGGTTGAACGCCGCGTCGACGCTGCCCGCTTCGGCCGCCTTCGAGAACCACGGCTCCGCGCCCGCCGCGTCCCCGACCTGGAGCAGCATGATGGCCAGTGCGTTGGCCGCCTCACGGTGTCCCGCGTAGGCCGCCCGCCGGTACCACTGCTCGGCCTGCGCGGTCCGGTCCTGTGCGGCGCACAGCAGAGCAAGGTTGTACGCCCCGTTCTGGTCGCCCGCGTCCATGGCGGTCCGGTACCAGCGCTCCGCGGTCTGGGTCTCCCCGCGCGCGGCGTGCAGGGCGCCCAGCGCGTTCGCGGCATTGCCGTCGCCGTCCTGGGCGGCGCGGTGCCACCAGGTCGCCGCGCTCTCCTCGTCCCCGGCGTCGCGCAGCAGGAAGCCGAGCGCGCACGCGGCGCGGGCCTCCCCCTGCTTGGCGGAGGTCAGGTACCAGCGCCCGGCCTCCTTGAGTTCCCCGCGCGCCTCCAACAGGGCGCCCAGGTGCAGGGCCGCGCGCCGGTGCCCGCGCGCGGCGGCCTGCCGGTACCACTGCTCGGCCTCGGTGGGGTCGCCCTTGCGCAGGTGCCGCGCCAGCCGGTACGCGGCTTCGCGGTGCCCCTGTTCGGCGGCGGCGCGGAACCACCGCTCGACGCCCTTGTCGCCGCGGTGCTCGAGCAGGTCGGCCAGCCCGTACGCGCCCAGCGCATGGCCGGATTCCGCCGCCTGCCGCATCCAGTACTCGGCCGCGGGCTCGTCCCCGCGCTCGCGGAAGTGGCGGCCGAGGGCGTGCGCGGCCGGCGCGGATCCGGCCACGGCGGCGACCCGCCACCAGCCCGCGGCCTCTTCGGGGTAGCCGCGCTGGTGCAGGAGCACGCCGAGGTTGTTCGCGGCGGCACGGTCCCCTTCGCCGGTGGCCCCGCGCAGGTACGGCTCGGCCCCGTCGAGGTCGCCGCGGCGCAGCAGCAGCGCACCGAGCACGCTCATGGCGCCGGGGTCGCCCTTGTCGGCGGCCACCCGGTGCCGGGCCTCCAGCTCGGCGTCGCTCGCCGCGTCGGTCTCGGCGAACAGTTCCTGCGCGAAATCCGCATCGGTCAGCGCGGTCTGCGCGTCGGCTACCGGAACCGCCCCCTGGGCCTCTGCGCCCGATTCGGTCTCCGCCCTCACAAACCGCCCTGTCTCCAGCAGAGTTGACCTGTCCCCCATAAATCCCATCGTCGCATCACCTGCTACCCGCGTACACCTGGTATGTCGCAGCCAGTGAGGTCACTACAGCGTTTTGTCGACATGCCCACAGTGGGGTAAGTCAAACACGCTCCTACCCCAACTCACCCGCCTCAGCTAACGCGTGTCCACCCCGGGCATGACGAAGGCCCGGATCCCATGGATCCGGGCCTTCATCTTCAGTAGCGGGGACAGGATTTGAACCTGCGACCTCTGGGTTATGAGCCCAGCGAGCTACCGAGCTGCTCCACCCCGCGTCGGTGAAACCACAGTATCACGACACGGGACGGAGCCATTACCCATTGATCATCAGCCGCCCGGCTGGGGCGCCGTCGTCTTCGCCTCCGCGTCGATCGCCCGCTTCAGCGCCGCCTTGATCTCGTCCTGGGCCTTGCCGAAGGCCGCCCAGTCGCCGGACTGCCTGGCCTTCTCGGCGTCCTCGATGGCCTTCTGCGCGTCGGCGAGTGCCGCCTTGACCGTCGGGTCCTGGACGACCGGGGGCGTGACGGTGCCCTCGCCCGGCGGCTGGACCGGGGGCACCGGCGTGGTCGGGGCCTCGGCCCCGAAGACCACGTTCAGCGCCTTCTCCAGGGTGTCCTCGAAGGCCGTCTGGCCGCCGTAGGTCACCAGCACCTTGCGCAGCAGCGGGTACTTCAGCCCGGAGCTGCGGACGTACACCGGCTCCACGTAGAGCATTCCGCCGTCGAGCGGCACTGCGAGCAGGTTGCCGTACTCGATCTCCGAGTCACCACCGCGCAGCAGGCGGATCGACTCGGCGATCTTCGGTTCGGACTGGAACTTGCTCTGCACCTGGCCGGGGCCGTCCGGCGGCTTGCTGGTCGGCATCTTCAGGATTCTGATCTTGCCGTAGTCCGGGGTGCCCGGATCGGCGTTGACCGCCATGAAGGCACTCAGGTTGGGCCGCTCGTTCGGCGTGAACGTCGTGGTGAGCGAGAAGACCTGGTCCTTCTCCTTCTGGCCCGGCATCTTCATCGACAGGTAGTACGGCGGAACCGCCGTGCCGGCCTTGGTCGTCGGGTCGTCCGGGACCGACCAGGCCTCACTGCCGCTGAGGAAGGTCTGCGGGTCCGTGACGTGGTACCGGGTCAGCAGCTCGCGCTGGACCTTGAAGAGGTCCTGCGGGTAGCGGAGGTGGTCCATGAGCGGCTTGGCGATGTCGCTCTTGGGCTTCACCGTGCCGGGGAACGCCTTCATCCAGGTCTTCAGGACCGGGTCCTCGGTGTCCCACTGGTACAGGTTGACCGAGCCGTCGTACGCGTCGACGGTGGCCTTCACCGAGTTGCGGATGTAGTTGACCTGGTTCTCCTGGGCCACCACCGCGCGCTGGCTGTTGGTCAGCGAGTCGGCGGTGCTCTGGCCCAGCGTGGTGCGCGAGGCGTACGGGTACCCGTTGGTCGTCGTGTAGGCGTCGACGATCCACACGACCCGCTTGCCGATCACGGCCGGGTACGGCGCGCCGTCGATGGTCAGCCACGGGGCGACCGCCTCGACGCGCTGCTTGGGCGTGCGGTTGTAGAGGATCCGCGAGCCTTCGCCGATGGCGCCCGAGTAGAGGATCTGCGGCTCGCTGAAGGAGAGCGCGTAGGCGGCCCGGTTGACCGGGTTGTCCAGGTTGACGCCGGAGTCGCCCTTGTAGCTCGTCTCCTTCTCGCCCTTGTCGTCCGAGTAGTCGAGCTCCTTCTGCGGCCCGCCGACGATCGAGTACTGCTTCGTCTGCTCGCCGTAGTAGATGCGCTGCTCGAAGTCCGTGCCGAACATGCCCTTGGAGGGCAGGTCGGACTGGGTGAAGTCCGGGGCCCCCTGGTCACCGACCGTGGTGCCCTTGGCCGCGACCACGCCGTAGCCGTGGGTGTACTTGAAGTGGTCGTTGATCCAGTTGTTCTTCGGGATGCCGCCGATGTTCAGCTCGCGCAGCCCGATGACCGTGTCCTGGCCGGTGTACCGGTCCACGGCGAGCGTGGACGGGAAGGCGTAGTAGCCCTTGACCTGCTGGAGCTGCTGGAAGGCGGGCGAGACGATGTTCGGGTCCAGGAGCCGGATGCTGGCCGTGGTGTCGGCCTGCGGCCGCAGCTTGGTCCGGTCCGTCGTCTGCGGGGAGCCCGGGTAGTCCGTGACCTCGGAGCCGGCGATCCCGTAGGCGTCGCGCGTGGCCTTGATGTTCTTCTGGACGTACGGCGATTCCTTGGCCTGCTCGTTCGGCTGGACCTGGAACTTCTGCACGATCGCCGGGTACAGCCCGCCGATCAGGATCGCCGAGAGCACCATCAGGCCGAAGCCGATCACGGGCAGCTGCCAGGTGCGGCGCCACAGCGTCGCGAAGAACAGCACGGCGCAGATCGCGGCGATGGCGACGAGGATCGTCTTCGCCGGCAGGTAGGCGTTGGCGTCGACGTACCGCAGGCCGGTCCAGTTGTCAGCGGCCTTGAAGTCGCTGGACTTCACGGCGAGCCCGTACCGGTCGAGCCAGTACGCGACCGCCTTGAGCGTGACGAAGAGGCCGAGCAGCACCGACAGGTGCCCGGTGGCGGCGGCGGTGGCCCGGGCACCCGGGCTGGTCACGCGCAGTCCGCCGTACAGGTAGTGCACGACGGCCGCGGCGATCACCGACAGCACGACGGCGGCGAAGCCGAAGCCGAGCAGGAAGCGGTACCAGGGCAGGTCGAAGGTGTAGAAGGACACGTCCATGTGGAACTGCGGGTCCTTCGTTCCGAAGGTCACCCCGTTCACGTACATGAGCCAGGTCTTCCACTGACCGGCCGCCGAGGCGCCCGCGATCAGCCCGACGAGCACGGCGATGCCGAGGAGCAGCCACTTCTTGTACGGGGCGATGCTCATCCGGTAGCGGTCGAGGCTCTGCTGTTCCATCGACATGGCGCTGAGCGGCGGCCGCAGCCGGTGGGCCAGCCAGATGTTGAACCCGACGGCGCCGGTCATCAGCAGACCGAAGACGGCGAAGAGACCGATCTTCGTCCACAGGGTGGTGGTGAAGACGGTCGAGTACTTCACGGAGCGGAACCAGAGCCAGTCCGTCCAGAACCCCGCGAACATGATGAAGAGCATGGCCAGGACGGCCAGCACGCCCAAGGTCATGAGGAGAGTGCGGGCCCGCCGGGAAGGTCGGCCGACTCTCATCCGTGGCCCGGACGGGCCTCCGCCGCGGTCCGGCATCTGGAAAGCCAAGGTGCGCACCTCGAAAGTCGCTGAGTACTGGTATGGAACGGACCCCCGATCGTAGAGCCCATTCATGCAACTTACTGAGGCTCTGGTCAGTTCCCGGTATGGGAGGGAAAGGAGGCAGGATGTTGTCCATGTCCAACGTTTCGCCTTCCCCCGGCACCCCCATGGCGGCCGGCCCGCTCACCCGCGCCTGTCTCGAGATCGACGAGTACGCGGCCGGCCTCGGCTGGGACAAGCCCGCGCGGCTGTTCGCCCTGGTCGACACCGCCCGGCTCAAGAAGCAGGAGCCCCGGCTCGCGAGCCAGCTCGGCCTCGACCAGGACGACGCCGGCAAGGCCTCCCTCACCCCGATCGAGCAGGACGAGGTCCCGGCCGGGACCCCCCTCGACAAGTTCCTGGGCACCATCGCCTGGCCCGACGCCGTCGTCGGCTGCGCGCTGACGGTGGAGCGGCTGATGCTGCCGCCGTCCGCGGAGGCCTCCGTACCGGAGGGGCTGAGCGACAAGCAGCTGGCCAAGTGGGTCGCCGGTCACCCGGAGCGGCAGGAGGTCCGCCTCACCGTGGCCGTGCTGCGCGACGGCTCGCGCGAGTCGGCCGTACGCCTGCGCGAGAAGGACTCCCCGACCGAGGTCCTCACCGGCGGAGGCCTGGTGCCCGGGCTGGCGGAGGCCCTGGCCGCGACCTTCTCGTAGGACCGCAGGGGGGAGGACCGGTCAGGGCTTGGCGCTGCACTGCGTCAGCCCGGCCGCGTCCCCCTTGCTGATCTTCTCCAGTGCCTTGGTGGCGTCGCCGATCGTGGAGACCTTCACGAGGGTCAGGCCGTCGGGCACGTTGGAGGCCGCGGAGGCGCAGTTCTCGGCGGGCGTCAGGAAGTACTCGGCGCCGGCCTGGCGGGCGCCGATGGTCTTCATCTGGATCCCGCCGATCGGGCCGACCTTGCCCGCGTCGTCGATGGTGCCCGTGCCCGCGACGAACTTTCCGCCGGTCAGGTCCTCCGGGGTCAGCTTGTCGACGATGCCGAGGGCGAACATCAGGCCGGCGCTCGGGCCGCCGACGTCCGCGAGCTTGATGTCGATCGTGAACGGGAAGGTGTGGTCGGATCCGGCCCGGATGCCGACGACGGCGTGACCGTCGCCCTCCGCCTTGCCCGCGTTGATCGTCACCTTCGAGGAACCGGCGGGCTCGTGGTTCGCCTTCGCCGCCTCGGCCGCCTCCGCGGCGGGCACGATGGTGAACTCGACCGGCTCTCCGGGCTTGTGCTTGGTGACGAGCTTCGCCACGTCCTCCGGGGCGGTGACGGGGGAGCCGTCCACGGCCTTGATCACGTCACCGGCGTGCAGCTTGCCCTCGGAGGGGCTGCCCTTGACCACGGAGGCGACGATCACGCGGGCGGTGACCGGGATGCCGAGCTCCTTCAGGGCGGCCACCTTGGCGCTCTGCTGGGACTGGCTGAACTCCTCGGCGTTCTCCTGAGTGGATTCCGCGTCCGTCTTGCCGTCCGGGTAGAGGTTCTCGTGCGGGACGACGATGTTGTCGCCCGCCAGCCACCCGTACACCGCTTCCACCAGGTTCATGTCGTAGTCGGCGCCGGTGACGCGGACCGTCGTCATGTTGAGGTGGCCGCTGGTCGGGTACGTCTTGCGCCCCGAGATGTTGAGTACGGGCGCACCGTGCGAGTCGCCGAGCGTGTTCACGGTCGGGCCGGGGCTCATCTCGGAATACGGGACCTTGATGAACACACCTGCGCAGAGCAGCGCGAACAGCACGAGGGTGGAAGCGAGCATCGTCGCAGTGCGGCGTGGCATGGATCCGACAGTACGGGACGGCCCCGGCGGGTGGCCCTCGGGGCCGGTCCGTAAGGGGTCCGTACGCGAAACTCTCAGGGGATTCTCAGCGGGGCCCGGTCAGACGGCGTCGGAACCGGAATGGGCCTCTGCCTTCGCCCTGGCCTGATCGGCGTTCCCCATGGCCTCGCGGAACCGCGCGTAGCCCGCGAGCTCGGATATGTCACCTTGTGTGCGGTCGCGTGCCGCCCAGCTGCCCCATATCGCCGCACCTATCGCGGCGAACAGCGGAATCAGCAACCACGCCAAAGACGCCATGGGCGTGCCTCCCTACCCCGAACTACGTTCCGTTGGTGGCTTCAACGCTCGTGCCCGTGGGGGGGTTACGCAAATCGAGGGCGTGTTGCGCGGCCGAACGGGTGCGAGGCTACCCCTTCGCGGGGGCCGCTCCACGACCGGGGGGTCAGCAGGCGCCGACCCACTCCTCGGTGCCGTCGGCGAAGGTCCCCTCCTTCACTGCCGCCCTCGCACCACTCGGCGCCGGAGCGCCTCACAGGCTTCGGACTCCTGCGCCGGACTCCGTCCGTCGTACCGTCCCGGCGCGCTCCCCCTAGCAGGCGCCGACCCACTCCTCGGTGCCGTCGGCGAAGGTCTGGTGCTTCCAGATCGGGACCTCGTGCTTGAGGTCGTCTATGAGCATCCGGCAGGCGTCGAAGGCCTCGCCGCGGTGCGGGCAGGAGACGGCGACGACGACGGCCAGGTCGCCGACGGCGAGGTCGCCCACGCGGTGCACGGCGGCCAGGGCGCGGACGGGGAACTTGGCCACGACGCGCTCGGCGACCCGGCGCATCTCGGCCTCGGCCGTCGGGTGGCAGGAGTAGCCGAGCGAATCGACGTCCGCCCCGCTGTCGTGGTTGCGCACCGTGCCGACGAAGAGCGTCGTCCCTCCCGTCGCGTCGTCGCCGACGGCCTGGAAGACCTCGTCGATCGAGAGCGGGGTTTCACGGATCTCGAGCAGCCGGATGGGGTCCTGAGCGGCCTGCTCGCCGGGGTGGTCGAAGTGCGGTGCCATGCCTTCATCGTGCCCTAGTGGGTGACGGGGCGAAATAGCAGTTTCGCCCGTGCCGGACCCGAGCCCTTGGGAGCCTCCTACCAATCCGGCCCCGCCGGCGTTCGAGGCGCGGGGGCCGGGGCGGAGCCCCGATCCTCGCACCACAGGGGCCCTGCGGGTCGGGCAGGCGGCCCGACCCGCAGGGTCAGATCCCGCGCCGCTTCCGCGCCAGGCGGACGGCGGCGGCCGCGCCCAGCAGCGCCACCGTCGCACCCGCCGCACCGGCGGCCGTGGCGGCGTCCCTGCGGCCCAGCCGCCGGCCCGCGACCGTGTGGCGCCCCGAAACCTCCTGGAGGAGCTCGGCGAGCACCTCCTCGTTGGTCCAGCGGGGCCGCCACCCCGCCGCGTGCAGCCCGCTGACGCTGACCACCCAGGGGTGCATCGTGTACGCGAGGTCACCGGCCGGGGACGGGGTGAGGCCGATCCGGTGCAGCCTGGCCGCCGCGCCCAGCGCGACCGCCGAGGGGAGCTCCATGCGGCGGATGCCGCTCAGCTCCTCGACCTCTTCCTGCTCCAGCCACCCCTCGCAGCCCACGGCCAGCTCGCCCTCGACCTTTTCCAGGGCCGCGTACTCCAGGGCGCTGACCAGGTCCTCCACGTGGCAGAACTGCCACGTCGGGCGGGATCCCGCCACCACGAGCAGCCGCGGGGACTCGAAGTAGCGGGTCAGGGCGGTGTCGGTGCCGCCGACCAGGACCGCCGGCCGGATCACGGTGACGTTCAGGCCCGGGTGCGCGCGCGGGGCCCTGCGGCCGAGGCGCTCGATCTCCAGCAGGTCGCCGACGCCGGTGGCCTCCGCGGTCGCCCGCAGCTCGGAGTCCTCCGACAGCGGGATGTCGTTGTCCGGCAGGGCCCCGTAGACCATCGCCGAGGTGCAGAGCACGACCCGGTGCACACCGGCCGCGGCGGCGGCGGTGAGGACGGTCTGGGTCCCGCGCACGTTGTACGCCGTACGGGCCGCGGGGTCCGTCTCGAGGTCGAGGTCGAGTGCGAGGTGGACGACGACGTCCGCGCCGCGCAGCTTCTCGGCGATCGCGGGGTCCCGTACGTCCAGGATGTGCCACTGCGCGGCCGCGCAGTCGCCCCGCCGCTCGTCGATGGCGACGACCTGCTTGACCTCGTCGGAGGCGGCCAGCCGGCTCACCAGGGCCGCGCCGACCCCCGACGCGGCGCCGGTCACGGCGATCACGGGACCTCGCACGGCCGGGTTTCGCGGCTGGCGAACGCCCTGGGCGCTGCCGCCGTGCTCAGGGCGGTCTTCGTCGTCGTTCATCGCGCGAAACTGCGGATCTGGGGAACTCACCGGGCGTCTCCAGCGGTTGTCTTCAGTAGGGACGCGCCGTGACGCGTACCCACCAGGTGATGTCCATCCTGCCGCAGCCCAGGAGTCGGCGGAGCACCGAGCCCGTATGCGGCCCAGGTGTCTACGCTGGGTGGTGTTGTCGGACCATTGCCCGTCGGCACCCGCCGGCGGCCCTACGAGCCGAGGAAACCCGTGAGCGACACCCCATTCGGATTCGGCCTTCCGCCGGAGGAGCCGGAGAACGGCGACGAAGGCAAGAAGAAGGGCAGTGAGGGCGGTCAGGGCGGCCCGAATCCGTTCGGGTTCCCCGGCATGGGCCTGCCGGGCGGCGCGGGCGGTGCCGGTGGCGCGGACAATCCGTTCGCCGCGATGTTCGGCGCGATGAACCCGAACGACCTCGGTGCGGCCTTCCAGCAGCTCGGCCAGATGCTGAGCTACGAGGGCGGTCCCGTGAACTGGGACATGGCCAAGGACATCGCCCGCCAGACCGTCGCGCAGGGCACCGCGGACGGCGTGAAGGACACGAGCGTCGGCATCGCCGAGAAGTCGGCCGTCGAGGAAGCCGTGCGCCTCGCCGACCACTGGCTGGACGGCGTGACCTCGCTGCCCTCGGGCGCCACCACCTCCGTGGCGTGGAGCCGCGCCGAGTGGGTCGAGGCGACCCTTCCGGTGTGGAAGGAGCTCGTGGACCCGGTCGCCGAGCGCGTCGGCGCGGCCATGGGCAGCGTCCTGCCCGAGGAGATGCAGGCCATGGCGGGCCCGCTGCTCGGGATGATGCGCTCCATGGGCGGGGCCATGTTCGGCCAGCAGATCGGCCAGGCCGTGGGCACGCTCGCGGGCGAGGTCGTCGGCTCGACCGACATCGGCCTGCCGCTGGGCCCGGCCGGCAAGGCCGCGCTGCTGCCGCTGAACATCGAGGCCTTCGGCAAGGACCTGAGCGTCCCCTCGGACGAGGTACGGCTGTACCTGGCCCTGCGCGAGGCGGCGCACGCCCGGCTCTTCGCGCACGTGCCGTGGCTGCGCTCGCACCTGTTCGGCGCGGTCGAGGGCTACGCCCGGGGCATCAAGGTCGACACCTCGAAGCTGGAGGACGTGGTCGGCCAGCTCGACCCGTCGAACCCGGAGCAGCTGCAGGAAGCGCTGCAGGGAGGCATGTTCCAGCCGCAGGACACGCCCGAGCAGAAGGCCGCCCTGGCCCGTCTGGAGACGGCGCTCGCGCTGGTCGAGGGCTGGGTCGACGCGGTGGTGCACGAGGCGGCCAAGCCCCGGCTGACCTCGGCCGACGCGATGCGCGAGACCATGCGCCGGCGGCGCGCCTCGGGCGGCCCGGCGGAGCAGACCTTCGCGACGCTGATCGGCCTGGAGCTGCGCCCGCGCCGGCTGCGCGACGCCTCCCGGCTGTGGGCCTCGCTCACGGACGCGCGCGGTGTGGACGGCCGCGACGGGCTGTGGGAGCACCCGGACATGCTGCCGACGGCCTCCGACCTGGACGACCCGGACGGCTTCGTGCACCGCGAGCAGCTGGACTTCTCCGAGATCGACAAGATGCTCGGCGAGGCCGCCGAGCAGCGCGACCAGCGTGACCGGCGCGACGAGGACGGCGACGAGAAGAAGTGAGCCTGCACGACGACGCGGTCCTCGTCCTGAAGCGCTACGAGGGCCAGCCCGAGCTGCGTGACGTCTATCTGGATCACCTCGCCGCCCATCCGGACGGGGTGTACAAGCCGTGCACGGCCGGGCACATCACCGGCAGCGCGCTGGTGATCGACCCCGTCGGGGAGCGCGTACTGCTGACCCTGCACAAGAAGCTGGGCATGTGGCTGCAGATGGGCGGCCACTGCGAGCCCGGCGACGACACCCTCGAGGCGGCGGCGCTGCGCGAGGCCCGTGAGGAGTCGGGCATCACGGCCGGGCTGAACCTGCTGCCCGGCGGCCCGGTCCGCCTGGACCGGCATCCGATCCCGGCGCCGTGCCACTGGCACCTGGACGTGCAGTACGCGGCGCTGGCTCCGGCCGGCGCGATGGCGGAGATCAGCGAGGAGTCACTGGACCTGCGCTGGTTCCCGTACACGGAGGTGGCGGCGGTGGCCGACACCTCGGTGGTACGGCTGCTGGAGGCGACCTTGGCGCGGCTCGGGGGCTGATCCCGGGCACGGCGAAAGGGGCGGTCCCCGGCGGGGCCGCCCCTTTCGCCCGTCCGGGATCAGTTCCAGGCGTTGTTCTGGTTCTGCGCGTGGGAGCCGTGCTGGCCCACGCCGAACTGGGCCGCGACGCCCTGGCCGAGCTGGGCGTTCTGCGGCGGCAGCACCTCGCTGGGCTGCACCAGCGCGAAGCCGGTGCCGAGGAAGCTGAGCTCCCAGCCCTCGCCGGTGTTGCCGCGCCGCCGCCAGACTCCGCTGGAATGCGTCTGGGCCTGCATCTGCACCCGGAGCGAGGTCGACCAGGCGACGATCGCGTCCGCGTCGACGTTGACGTACTTGTCGGGCGTGACGTGCATCATCAACGGCTGCCCGGAGGTCATCAGCGCGACCTTGCCGCGGCCGGTGATGTTGAGCTGGTACTTGCCGGATCCGGAGATTCCGTACTGGCTGTCCACCGCGATGACCTCGGTGTGCAGGGTGGAGTCCAGTGCCAGGACGTAGCTGCTGTCGACCGTGAGGCCTTCCTGGTCCACGTCCACGACGTGCACGTACTGGGCCAGGTTGGCCAGGTAGACCGTGCCCTGCCCGGAGCAGCGCATGAGGTCCAGGCCCTCGCCGGTGCGGCGGCGGGCACCCCGCTGACCGGTGCTCTGGTACTCACCGTCGAAGTCGATGAGGCCCTGGTAGGCGACCATCGCGCCCTTGCGGGCGAGTACGTCGTCGGAGCCGGTCAGCGAGACCCGCAGCAGCTGCGGGTTCTGGATGGCGTACCGGTCCTGGGACTGGGCCTCGGCGTGGGCGAAAAGTGCGCTCTGCATGATGTGTCCGCTCCCCCTCAGCCCCGGACCCGGAGCCGGTCGGTGCTGTCCTCGCTGGGCTGTACGACGACGATGCCCTGGCCGGAGAAGGCCATCTGGTAGGCCTCCCCGCTGCCCCGGCCGATCATCGACGAGGCCTTGAAGCTGCGCTTGCCCTTGACCTTGAGATTCGGCGACCAGGCGACGAGCGCGTCCGGGTCGACGTACGTCTCGTCCTCGCCGCGGCCGCAGTCGACCACGATCGGGGTGCCGCGGGAGGTCAGGGCGACCCACCCGGTGCCCGCGATCTCCACGTTGAACAGGCCCTGGCCGGCGAACTTGGCGAGACCCTTCACCCGCTCGACGCCCCACTGGAGATGCGCGTCGAAGGCGAGCAGGTTGGTGCCGTTGACCGAGAGCGAGTCGTTGTTGAGGTTGATGACGACGACGTCGGCGCCGTAGTCGGCGAGGTAGAGCAGGCCGTCGCCGGTGCACTTCATCAGCGGTGCGCCCTCACCGGTGATCCACTGCGAGGCCATCTGGCGGACGGCCGGCGGGTTGGGCTCGTACTGCACGAAGCCCTCGTAGGCGACCATCGAGCCGGTGCGGGCGAAGAGGTCCTGGCCGCTCTGCATGGCGACCTTGAGCATGGCCCGGCCGTGGTTCTCCATGCGGGCCGTGACGGGGGTCGGGGCGAAGCCCGCGAGCTGCTGGTTCATTGCGTTCATGTCGGGCTCCCTCAGACCTCGTACGGCTGGACGACGATGAAGTTGCCGGGAGCGCCGCGGAACTGGAGGTTCACGGTCTCCCCGCTGTGGCCGGGGTAGGCGTTGCGCCGCAGCCGGACCTGGCTGGAAAGGATCACCTGCGAGGCGGAGGACCACGCGACGATGGCGTTGCTGTCCGCGAAGGTGGTCGGGGTGACGGGCAGGACCACCGGGACGCCGTGCGTCTTGACGATCACCGTGCCCGTGCCCTGGAACTGCATGGTGAACAGGGCGCCGCCCGGGATGCCGTGGCCCTCGATGCGGCGGACCTCGTGCTGGAGCGACTCGTCGAAGGCGAGGACGGCGTCGGCGGAGACGCAGATCCCGTCGCCCTGGAGCTCGATGGCGTGGAGGTGGGCGCCGTTCTCCGCAAGGAAGACCTGGCCGCGGCCGGTGCAGCGCATGAGCTGCATCTCCTGGCCGGTGGCGTTGCCGACGATGCGGCCGGCGAAGCCCGCGCCCTTGTAGCTGAAGTCGACCTTGCCCTGGTACAGGACCATGCTGCCTTGGCGGGCGAGGACGGCCTGGCCGCCCATCGCCAGGTCGACGCGCATGAGCTGCGCGTTCTGCGGGGTCCAGCGGGTGCCCGTGGGGGCTTCCTTGTAGGGCTGGAGCGCGGCGGCGAGCCCGGCCCCGACGGGGGCGGCGGCCTGGGGCGCGTAGCCGGGCTGCTGGCCCGGCACCTGTCCGGGGACCTGGCCCGGGACCTGCCCGTAGCCCGGCTGCTGCCCGTAGGACGCAGGGGCGGGCGGCGGGACCTGGCCCGGGTACTGGCCGGGGGCCTGCCCGGGGACCTGGCCGTACGAGGGCTGCTGCGGCTGCCCGTAGGGCGCGGGGGCCTGCGGTGCGAGCGGCGCGGCCACGGTGGGCGCGGCGTGCACCGGGGCCGCGGCGGCGGGCTGCTGGTACTGCGGCTGCGGGGCCGCGGCGGGCGCGGGCGCGCCGAAGGACGGCGCGGGCGCGGCGGCCGGGGCGGGCGCCGGAGCGCCGAAGACCGGGGCCGGCGCGGCCCCCTGCGGCGGCGGGGCGAATCCGGGCGCGGCTGCGGCGGGCGCCTGCTGCTGCGGCTGCGACTGCGGCTCCTCGGCGACCTCGCCGCCGAAGTTCCTCAGCAGCGCGTCGAGCCCGCCGTCGAAGCCCTGGCCGACGGCGGCGAAGCGCCACACGTCCTTGAGGTAGAAGTCGCCGAGCATCACGGCCCGCTCGGTGGTGAACTCCGAGCCGGTGAAGGCGTACCGGACGACCTCTTCGCCGCCGGCCACGATGCGGATGTAGCCCGGGCCGACCTGCGACATCTGGCCGGCACCGTCGATCGTGGCGGTGAAGGAGAGCTTGTGGATGGACGCCGGAATGCGATCCAGGGTCACCCGGAAGGATTCGGTGTCACCGGACTGCGCGCCGAGTTGCTGAATGGACTCTTCCGGCGACTTCGGCTGGTTGAAGAAGACGAAGTAGCGGTCGTCCGACAGCTGCTCATTGGCGTCGAGCCCGAAACAGCTGATGTCGAAGGTGAGTCCGGGCCCGGCGATCTGGACGCCTACGTACAGATCGGTGCCCGCCGTGAGATCACTGATCTTGGCCTTGTGGCCGCGTTGGAATTCCCTGGCCATACGTAACGACCGTCCCCCATCCCGACTGTGAATGCGTGCCGCTCAGGCTAACGGCAACTGCCGACATCCGGCCAAGTCGGTACCGACCCGGTACATATCACGCTGTGTGACACGGCGGCCGGTACGGGGCCTTCCTGCTCATTCCTCGCGGGCGGCCGGGACCTTCGGAAGGCGTTCGGCCGCCACCACTCCCTCCAGGTACCCGCGGGCCCGCTCGGTGCGCGGGTACGCCTCCAGCAGTTCCCAGAAGCGCGGCCCGTGGCCGGGCACGAGGAGGTGGGCCAGTTCGTGCAGGAGCACGTAGTCGACGACGTACTCCGGCATGCCCTGGATGCGGTGCGAGAGCCGGATGCTGCCTTCGGCCGGGGTGCAGGAGCCCCAGCGGGTGTTCTGGTTGGTGACCCAGCGGACCGAGCGGGGGCGCGCGCGGCCGCCGAAGTACTGCTCGGACAGACGCTCGGCGCGCTCGGTGAGTTCCGCGTCCCCGAGGGTGCGTTTGCTCTCCTGGGCGGCCAGCTTGTCGAGCATGACGCCCACCCAGCGCTGCTCCTCCGCCTCGGACATCCGGGCAGGGATGAGGACGACCGTACGGTCACCCTCGCGATAGGCGGATACGGTCCTGCGGCGGCGCGCGCTCCGGCGGACTTCGACGGCGCGCTGCGGTGGGTCGGCGGACACGCGACGACGGTACCCGGTGGCGGTGGCCGAAGTCCCGCTCGTCCGCGGTTCGAACGTGAGCGATGCGCAGTCGATATCGGGAACGGCATTTCCCTTCATCTCATATGCCTAATACCCCTCGCCTGTGGACAATTTCGCGCACGCATTCCGGGGGACGGGCACTGTTGCGGAAGAGCGAAAAGGGGCGGCGCACGTCCGCACGGGAAATCGAGGGGGACCGGACATGTATCCGAAGGTGAAGCCCGCGCTGGCGCGGGCCTGGCGGGACCGGGAGACGGTGCAGTTCGGGGTGACCCCCGCCCATGCGGTGGTGCTCGGGCCGGTGGACACGGCGACCGGAACGTTCATCGACCGGATCGACGGCACACGGGGGATGGAGCTGCTGCGGGCCGAGGCCACGGGCATGGGGCTCCCGGACGGCCAGGCCGACGCACTCGTCAGGCGGCTGGCGGGAGCCGGTCTGCTCGACGACGCCACCGCGGGAGGTCCGCGGGCCCAGGCCGTGCGCAGGCATCCGGAGGCCCTGGAGCGGCTGGGGCCCGATCTGGGCTCGCTCTCCCTGGTGCACCGGGAGCCGGGCGGGGACTTGCGGGGTGTCGCCGCGCGCCGGGCGATACGGGTCCGGGTGCGCGGGAGCGGCCGGGTGGGCGCCGTGATCGCGGCGGTCCTGGCGGGAGCCGGTGTGGGCCGGGTCGAGGTGCTCGACGGGGGCCGGGTGGAGCCGGCGGACGTGGCGCCGGGAGGTCTGGATCCCGGGAGCGTGGGCCGGCTGCGGGCGGAGGCCGCGGGGAAGCTGGTGCGCGAATCGGCTCCGGGGCGCGCCCCGCGGGCCGGGGAGGAGGAGGGCTCGGAGCCGCGGCTGGCGTTGGTGGTGGTCGCGCCCCGGGACGGGCTGCACGCCTGGGCCCCTGATCCGGGCACCGCGGCCGACTGGGTCGCCACGGGCATCCCGCACCTGTACGCGGGGGTGTTGGAGGGGACGGGGCTGGTGGGTCCGCTGGTCCTGCCGGGGGTGACGGGCTGCGCGGGGTGCATGGAGCGCGACCGGGTGGACCGGGACGCGGCCTGGCCCCGGATGCTGGTCCAGTGGCGCTCGGCCCACCGCCGCCGGGCGAGCGCCGCCTGCGACCTGGGCCTGTCCACGGCGGTGGCCGGCTTCGCCGCGGCCCACGCGCTCTCCTTCCTCGACGGTGAACTGCCCGCGTCCACCGCCGCCCGCTGGGAAGCCGCCCTCCCCACCCTCCACTGGCAGCCCACCCCGGTCC